>CAYQJY010000025.1:0-12982 GCA_964418005.1 uncultured Candidatus Peribacteria bacterium | reverse complement strand
GCAATTTCGCATGCTCTTCAGTGAGCGCAGTCCCACAGGTAGCAACCACGTTTGTCATCCCGACGCGATGACACGCCAACACATCGAAATACCCCTCGACGACAATCACTTTCTTCGCATCGCGCATCGGATTGAGCGCATGGTGGAGGCCATAGAGCACTGTGGATTTGCGATAGAGCGGTGACTCCGCACCGTTCAGATACTTGGCATCGTCATTGGCCAATGTTCGGCCTCCGAAGCCAATAATCCGCCCCTGACCATCATGAATCGGGAACATCAGGCGGTTACGGAAGCGATCGTACGGACGCTCGCTCTGGAGATCTTTCTGAATCGCTAGCCCGCTCGTCACAATCTCTTTCCTACTGAATCCTGCTTTCAACAATTGATCGTACGTATCGGTAAACCCAACAGGCGATACACCGAGCTCGAACATCGAAATTTCCTCCGCAGTGACGCCTCGCTTCGTCAAATACTCTTTCGCGGACGATGTCTCGAGCATTTTTTTGTACTGCGCGCACGCTGCTTCCAAGCACTCACGTAGTCGTTCCTTCTCGTCCTTCGTCGGTCCACCCCTCGGTGCATCGGGAAGCACTACGCCCGCTCGCTCCGCAAGATCCTTCAACGCTTGCGGGAAATCGACATGCTCGATCTCCTGGTAAAAACTGAAAATATCGCCGCCCTTCTGACACGGAAAGCAGTAGCAAATCCCCTTGTCTGGTGACACGAGAAAGCTCGGGTGTGTATCGTTGTGGAATGGACACAATCCGACGTAGTTCTTCCCCTTCTTCGTCAGCTGCGTGTACGACCGAACCAACTCCTCGATCGGCAAGCGCGCTTTGATTTCTGCGACGTGGTCCATGGGCTCCTGAGTATACCTCAGGATTGCTGGATCATCAGCCGCGGCAGATTATTTTTGAGAAGCCCTTCTTTGGCTAACCCTCGCCCAATACACCGCCCCTCAGCCATGAGGAGCATATCGCCCCGGAGCCCTTCCTCGCACGTCGTGTCTTTGCCATCGAGAATGTCCTCCAACTGCTTCGCTTCGAGCGTGAGCGTGCCTTTTGTCGCCTCGTGCCCCCGCAGCGTCGCCGTTTCGTGCGCGATGCGCACACGACCGTCCTTGAGGAGCTTCGCAAACGGAAGTCCGATGGAAAAATCCTGGAGCGGGAGATGAAACTTCGCAACTTCTGTTGGTACGAGCAGAATGTTCTCACCCATTTGGTAGAGCGTTTCATCATCACGCAACATCGGCACACCGTAGATCTCCGTGAAATGCTCCATAGCCTCTCGCACACGGCGCGACGGCATTGGTTCCTCCTGGAACGGCACGCGATCCATGTCTTCCGGATCTTTCGTCGGCGCATTCTTTCGAAGCACTGCAGTGAAAAAGCCCTCAGTATCCAATGTTTGGGGCCAGAGACGGCCGAGCGGATAGCCATGAGCGGGTAGCGAGTAGTCACGCTCTTTTGCCAGCCATTCCTGTACTCGATACGAATCGTCGATCGGCTGCTGAAGCCACTCGCCGCTACCCGCTACCCGCTCTCGTGGGTCCGCAACTTCAACGCGATCCCCGAACTTCTGGAGTATTTCAAAGATCACTCCTTCGTTCTCCTCAGGTGTCAGCGTGCAGGTGCTGTACACGATCGTTCCTCCAACCTTCGCCGCGTGAATCGCTGATTCGAGCAGTTGCACCTGCAATCGCGCCATTTTCTCGATATTCTCGATACCGCAGTACGTAAGAGCATCGCTATCTTTGCGCACCGTGCCCTGCGCCGTGCATGGCGCATCGCACAGCACACGATCGAAGCGTTCGGTCATGTGCTTCGCGAACCACTGCCCCACCTTCTTCGTCACAATCACGTTCGTCGCACCCAAGCGATGCACATTCGACTTAAGGGTCCATAAGCGATTTTCCTGTACGTCGTTTGCAACCACTACTCCCCTGCCCTGCAGACTTGCCGCGACCTGGGTCGTCTTACTCCCCGGCGCGGCGCTCATATCAAGAATCGTCTCACCCGGCTGCGCCGCAAGGAACGCCGGCGGTAACATCGATGCTGCTTCCTGCATGTAGAAACATCCGACCTGGTGGAGCAGGTCGCGCCCGAGCGCACGCGATCGATCCTCTCGATCGATGAAGAATCCTTCCGCACACCACGGAACAGGCGACAGTTCCCATCCTCTCTTCTTTGCTGCTTCCCGGAAATCAGCAACGGACATCTTCAATGTGTTCACGCGCAATGATTTCCGAAGTGGTTTCCCACTCATCTCCTTCAATTCTGAAAGATTTGTCCAAGCGGCATACCGCTCGAACGACGAGAAATCGATGGCCGATGGCCTTGAAGCGCGCGTCACAGCCAAAGCATAGCAGCATTGCATCATGAAAAAATTGTCCTAGGATACACATATGAGCGATGGAGCCATTCTCCCTGCGACGTACCGCTGTGCTGGCCCCGACCCCCTCAACCCACCCGAGGGACCATATTTCGAGTCCCCAGCCCTTGGCCTGGAAGGCATCGCCAATATGGTTCGGGAAGAACAGCGACTAACCAAGATGACTGGAAGACTCGTTTCGCAACTCATTCGCTACGCCCTCGCAGCGTGCATGACGTCAAAGCCAGAGATTGCTTCAAAAGCGACGGAAATCAACGATGCAGCGACAACAACATCCAGTCCGAAAATGGACAGATTTTCTCAGCTTGCAGAATACGCCATCTCACACCCGACGGATGTCCTTTCCTTTAAAGATGCAGTCCATCGCGCCCGCGCGAACGAGGCGGAAAAGGAGAACGTCATTTCAACAAAACTCAACGTTACCCTCGCGCGGTTGAGAGAGCTCCGAGCGGCACTCCGGCCTGCAGCCTAAGCATCACGCTGCAAGTTCCTGCGTCAGCATAGACATCCCTTCGTCGAGGTACCCATGGAGCTGGTCTCTTGTGCCGCCGTTGATGGCCGCAATTGCATCGAACAGCGGATAAAACCGCTCGGGCGATGACGGTCGAATACGTGGTCCGTTGGATGGCTTCAGCGACATTGTTCCATCCGTCTGCACGCGCAATTGCACGACGTTTCCAGCAACCACCGCCATGATGAGAATACTTCCTTCTTTGCGAATCGTATCGATGTCTGTCTCGAGGTCTGGCAACTGCTCCGTAGCTCGATCAAGACGGAGTAACTCCGTTTTCAGGACAACCTCCTCTCGATTCTCAATGGAAACAATGAGCTGTTCTTTTATGAGCTCTTTTCTACGCTCGAAGCGAACGACATGGCTCATCTCGCCAGTCGTCGGATATGCCCGCGTTTGAGCCCGCTCGTTGTGAAACTTATCATCCAGTACCGCTGGCTCAACCATGCGAAACGATGTGTCAAGCACGTCGATCATCGACCCATCGCGAACGATGCTCACCGTGTGATTCGTCTGGTCCGCGACCAGATGTTGCACTTTCCTGTGGCCGTTTTTTCTTATCAATGCAGCCAGCTCGCGCTGTTGCTGCACACAACTACCACCAAACTTCAATGTTTCCCTCCCGATGCGCTGGAACAACGGCTCAACGTTGTTATAGGGCATCGTTTGCACGATGTGATTAAGATGGCCGGCGAGGAGACTCATTGTCCGAGAGAATTCTTCTCCAGTACCGCGAAGAGCCGGCGAACCGTTCCAGCCTTCGAGTTGGTAAGAGGTCCCGTCGGCTCGCGGAGAACAGTCGGAAGTGCTGCTGTACGTTCTGCCTTCGTACTGAATTGCAGGCCCGTATAACGCTCATCGACATTGCCCTGCTCACACGCGAAGAGAATCTGACGAACCTTCATCCCAGCTGTCATATCCAACGTAAATTCTTTCCAATCGAGATCAATCCCAAAGTCGTGTCTGATCTTGAAAAGCAACTGAGCGAAGTCACCACGAGTGAAACCGAGATCCGTGACCAAATTCGAATCGCCGTTAATCTCCGGCAGTCCATCTTCTGGTGCTATTCCTGCAATGTCCGCGATGATCGGGAGGAGATCTTCAATTTTTAACGATTTCGTTTCAACCGAAGAAGAGGGTGCAAGTGTTGTCATACGGCGATACTGTCGTCCTTTTGGACAGAAGTGTCAAATGCATTGGAAACGTCAGAATCGGCTAAACGACGAAACTCACCCTTCGACTCCTCGCTTCGTTCGTCGCTCAGGGCAAGCCGGTTTTCTAGATGACAAAACTGACTAATTTACCGGGAACGTAAATTTCTTTCTTCAATACCTGGCCCTCCAGATATTTCTGTACGTTCTCAACGCTCTTCGCTGCCGCGATAATGTCTTCTTTCGATGCGCCCGATGCAATCACGAGATCGCCACGAATCTTCCCATTCACTTGCACGGCGATCGTCATCGTATCAGCCACAAGCAGTGCCGGATCGTACGACGGCCACTCTTCGTTGATCACAAATCCTGTTTCACCTTTCAGCGCGCGCGCTTCTCCTCGATGCAACGTCTCCCATAATTCCTCGGCCAAGTGTGGCGCCAACGGTGCAATCATTCGTGCAAACACTTTCGCCGTTCCGCGCGATGCACCCGACGACGCCTCGATCGCATTGAGGAATTCCATGAGCGCGCTAATCGCCGTATTGAACTGCAGCTTCTCGAGCGACTCTGTCACTCTCTTCACGGTGCTATGAACGACAACACGGAGCGCCGGATCATCATTCGCCTCGCCAGGTATCGCAGAGAGAACGTTCCATGCACGCTGAACGAACCGATCAACACCCTTTATCCCCGTATCGCTCCAGTCACCGCCATCGGTGAACGGTCCCATGAACATCAGGTACATACGGAAGACGTCCGCGCCGTGGCGTTCCACGAAATCGTCGGGCGAAACGACGTTCCCCTTCGACTTACTCATCTTTGCACCCTGGTTCGTGATAAGCCCTTGGTGCACCAAGCGCTTGAACGGCTCATCGTGCGACACGAATCCGAAATCCTTCAGCGCCATCATCACAAAGCGCGCATAGATCAGGTGCATGCAGGCATGCTCCGGACCACCGATGTACATCCCGACGGGCATCCATGTTTTTTCAACGTGCGGATCGACCAATTTCTTCTTATCTCCTTCTGCTAAATAGCGCAGATAGTAGAAGCTGCTGCACACAAATGTATCCATCGTGTCGTACTCCGGTGTCCAGCCCTTCCCGAAGATCTTCTCAACACGCTCTTTTAATTCTTTGCTCTGCCTGAGTGGCGATTCACCGGTTGGTTTGAACTCGACATCCGTCGGGAGCAACCATGGCAAATGCTTCTCCGGAATCGGATGGACCTTGCCTTCTGGGTCATAGACAACCGGAATCGGTGCCCCCCAGTAGCGTTGGCGCGAAATGAGCCAATCTTTTAAGCGATACTGAATCATGCCACGCCCCTTCTCCTCATCTTCCAACCACGCAATCATTTTCTTCGTCGCCTCCGGCGTTGCAAGCCCATCGAGGAAATCGGAGTTGGTTGCTGTTCCCGCACCACCAAACGCCTCCTTCGAAATGTCTCCACCTGCGACGACTTCCTTCATCGGCAATCCGTACTCCTTCGCAAATGCAAAGTCGCGCTCATCGTGGGCTGGCACAGCCATCACCGCACCCGTGCCGTAGCTTGCTAGAACGTAATCTGCGACCCAAATCGGCAACTTCTCGCCCGTCACCGGATGGAGAGCAAATGCCCCCGTCGAAACGCCCGTCTTATCTTTATTCAAGTCCGTGCGCTGTAGCTCTGTCTTTTTCATAACCTCTCTCTGATAGGCCTCTACCGCACCCCAATGGCTTTTCGGTGTGATCTTCTCCACGAGTGAATGCTCCGGAGCTAGCACAACGTACGTGACACCAAACAGCGTATCGCAGCGTGTGGTGAACACCGTGAGTTTTTCTTTTTGACCTTCGATCTCGAAATGAATTTCCGCACCTTCACTACGTCCGATCCAATGACGCTGCATCGCCTTCGTCTTCTCGGGCCAATCGAGTTTATCAAGATTATCGATAAGTTTGTCCGCGTAGTTCGTAATCTTCCAAAACCACTGCGTCAACGGCTTCTGGATCACGTCCGTGCCGCACCGTTCACACGCGCCGTCCTGGCACTGCTCGCGCGCGAGCACCGTTTGGTCCTTCGGGCACCAGTTCACGTTCGCGAGGCGGCGCTCAGCGACACCGTGCTTCAGCATTTGCAGGAAAAGCCACTGCGTCCAGCGGTAGTATGACGGGTCCGTCGTGCAGATCATCTTCTCCCAGTCGTACATACACCCAAGACGTGTGAGCTGAGCGATCATGTTCTCGACATTTCTAGCGGTCGACTGCGCCGGCGGAATACTTGTCTTGATCGCGTAGTTCTCTGCCGGAAGCCCGAACGCGTCGAACCCCATCGGCTCGAACACGTCATTCCCCTTCATGCGCATAAACCGTCCGAACGTGTCGGCAGGTGCGTAGTTGTACCAGTGCCCTACGTGCAGCTTATCGCCCGAAGGGTACGGAAACATCACGAGATTGAAGAACGGCTTCTTCGCGTTCTTGAGATCTGTTTTGTACACACCCGCTTCATTCCACTTCTTCTGCCACTTCGCCTCGACCGAGGTTGGATTGTACGAAAACTCAGGCATGGGCGAAGTATAGCGCCGAAGTTGACGCTGCTGGAAGAGAGAGCGCACAATCCTCCCCTTTCGTATACTCATGCGCACCCTCGAAGACATCAACGAACTCTTCGAGAGCCACTACGGGCTGCAAGCGACGATGCGGACGTTTGCATATCGCAACTCGACATCTTTTTTCCAGGCGGAGAGAGAATGGTCTAGCGTTCTTGAAACGTGCGATCGGATCATCAGGGAAAAACATCGATTGGATCCGAGCAACCAATCACTACCTATCAGTGAAACACCGGTGATTCATGCATTTCGGCAGACATACCAGGCAGTTCTGACAAAGATGCCAGAGAATATCGTGGACTGCCAGCAATCCCTCGACGATATGCATAAGACGCTCGCTGCAGTGAAATCTCTCAATGACGTCACGCCATTCGAAGATCAGCATTCCATCACAAGCCTCGTTGTGCCGAGACTCCGTGACGGACCCATTGAAGAAAGACACATTCCCGAAGTCGAATGTCTCGGTGCGTACACGGCTAAAACATGGTCCGAACGGCGAGCAAAGCAGTCGAAGCCCCAAAGACCCATGGTCGGTTGGGATCAGAAAACATACGAACAGACCCTCCTCGGGAGACCCGACATCGTAGCGAAAAGGCTATACCCCAATGGACAGAATCGAGTACTCGGACACTTCATCCTCCGTACAGATGACGACGAACGAGGAATGCAGCTCATCGACTGGGGCGCGGACAATTCCGTTGGGGTCTCGGACGTTCTCGCCTCTCTCATGATCAAACAACTACGAAATACGACGGAGAAAAGAATCTCGAATCTCGTTGAGCAGTTCCACTAACATTCGTCTACACTGCCGCGGTCATGGCAAAGCTCCCGACAGTGGCAATCATTGGAAGACCTAATACAGGCAAATCCACGCTGTTTAACAGACTCGTGGGCAAGCGCCGTGCCATTGTGACGGACGTGCCTGGCACGACGCGCGATCACGTAAGCTTCCGCGTCGAAGGCAACGAAGTTGATTATCTGCTCCTCGACACGGGTGGCATCGGCGGCGGATCGCAGGACAAAGATCTGGAAGACGATGTTGCGGAGCAGACGATCATCGCGCTCGAGGCCGCAGATCTCATTCTCTTCACGGTGAACGGAAAAGAGGAGCTTACGGCGAGCGATCGAGCGGTCGCCGATCTCCTTCGGAAAAAGCGAAAAAGACACGTTCCCGTCATCGTCGTCCTCACGAAACGCGACGACTGGGATACCGCGGAAGAAGATCTGACGCAAGCGTATGAGCTGAATCTGGGAGACGACGTCATCGGCGTCAGTGCCGCGCATCGCATTAATACGGACGAACTGGATGAGCGCATCCAAACCCAATTAAAGAAACTGCACTTCGGCAAAGTCGTCGAACGTGCGGAAGGTGAAGAGCGTCCTCCGCGCATCGCGATCATCGGGAAGCCGAACGTCGGAAAGAGTTCGATCGTGAATGCGCTCCTCAGCGATGCACAGCGCGAACTCTCTGCAAGGATTGTCTCCGATATCCCGGGCACGACGCGCGACAGCTCCGACTCCATCATTCGCCACGAAGACAAAGAATACATCTTCGTCGATACGGCAGGCCTCAGGCGCGCAACGAAGACCGAAGGGCACATCGATACGGTCAGCAGCCTCAAGAGCATTCAGGCAATGGAAGATAGCGACGTCGTTGTCCTCACGATCGCCGCACCGGACCTTGTGAGCAAGCAAGAACAACGCATCGCCGCGATGGCGATCGACGCGGGAAAGGGGCTGATCATCCTCGTGAATAAAGCCGACCTGCTCAGCGTCGAGGAGAGGCTCGAGAAGGAGGCGGAAATCCGCATCCAGCTGCGCTTCTGCATGTACGCACCGATCCTCTTTGCCTCGGCGAAGACCCGCGTCGGGCTCCCGAAACTCTTCCCCTTCCTCGAGAGCGTCTCGCGCAACCGCATACGACGGATTCCAACCAAGGAGCTCCTCCGTTGGTTCGAGAACCTCTCACAAAAGGCACCTGGCTCGGTCTCAAAGAGTAAGTTCGTAACACAAGCGAAAGATGTGCCACCAACGTTTGTTCTGTTTAGTAAAAAATCGGGCGCGATCCGAACCTCGGACCTTCGCTTCCTTGAAAACAGCATGCGCGCGACGTTCGCTTTCGAAGGAACACCCATTCGGTGGAAGACGAAGGGGGAGAAGGACAATGAATAGGGAATTGGAATACTGGAGTACTGGGTCATGAAAACCAGTTCCCAGTTACCAACCCCCAGTATTCCCGTTATCCAGGGATGCCGTGCTTCGTCACGCGCTCGTCTTTCACGAGCGGCAACGGAAAGGCGCGGATCGCGACCTCCAGTTTATCGAGCAACTTCGCCGGATCGTCGTCGAAGACGATATTCGGAGGAAGCTCGCGCTTACAGAGCTCTTCGACGATATGCGGAATGTCGTTACTGATGCCCGCCGAGTTCGTAATGATGCCGATCGGACGACCTTCGTCGTACGCGATCGTAAACTCATTCAGCGTTCCGATGCCACCACCGACAATGACGATACCGTCCGCGGAGCGGATGTTGATGATATCGCGTTCCATGAATCCTTGGCCCGTGTAGATGATGAGGTCGTGCTCATGCGGTGAGAGATACTCATGGACGTGCTGGTACTCCGAGAATGCCGGGGAAATACCGATGGTGAAACCACCGGCCTTCTGCGCAGCGAGCAATGCATCGTTCGGAAGACCCGGACATGCACCGTTAATGAAGATGTATCCGCGTCGCGCAATTTCCGCACCGATCTGCGTCGCCTTCTCACGGGCAATCGGATCTTGCGTCTGCGGACCGGAAGCAGACCCCATCACGCCGATCTTCAGCCGATGTTCGTGCTTGTTACCCTCGGGTAAGACCATGGGAGTGAGTGTATGTGGATCTCCCATTATTGTACCACAAAATGGCTTTTTTCGCCACCCAGCGATTCGCCCTTGTGCACGCTGCTAGAGAGCTAGAGAATGATACGCCGTATGCACCCCTCCACGTCCCCCTCCGGCGTCACAGAAGATTTGAACTGGTTACAGAGGGGGAACTGGCTCTACCTGCAGCTAAAACATAACCCCCATTCGAACGATGCACATATAAAGCAACGGCAATTGACAGCGATTTTTAATGACAACTTCCAGCGCGCATCCGGCGCAGCAGAAAAAGAGGCAATTAGGGAATGGGCAATTCTTTTAACAAAACTTACCACTCCACCTACTCCGAACACCTCGAATACTGTAGCAACGACCGTCGCCACTACGATAGAAACTGTCCGCAGTTCGAGCACCGCTGCTGTCACTGCCTCGCGCACGCCACGCCAGCACGCCAAGCCGCGGACTCAGAACGAACCAGTACGAGCAAAACAACCGGCCATGTCCAGTACAATCAGCATGAAACCAGATGCCATCGGGCCGAAGTCGTACGCCCCCATCAACCCTGATGGTCTGTATGAGAGCATTATGCGCATCCTCAGCCATCGATTTCCGGACTACACCATTTCTCAGCAACAAGAAAATTCCCTTCACCTCCTTTCGAATAATTTCGCAGCTGCCAAAGATATCAAAGACATGCGCTTGGCTGTTGAAACGATGGCAGTGATCGTTCGAAAAAGAGCATTGCCATCGAGCGTGGGGACGCTCCTCATTACGATCGCCGGAACGACAAAGGACCTACCGGATAGCGACCGCAGCGTGCTTCATGATGCGTTCCTCACTGCGATCGACAAGCCCCTGGCGAATGACGAAGAGATCGACGACCTTGATGCATGAGTGAGAGGCGGTGCTGAATCAACGCAGAAATCTCGCTCGATTTTGGTTATGCTCTTCGTTGGTGATTGCGTAGTGAATGACGCCGTTGTTATCGTGCAGGTAGTAGTAGTACTCTGATTCCTCTGGGTGCAGCGCAGCATTCATGCTCGCGAGACCCGGGTTCGCAATGGGACCCGGCGGGAGCCCTTGCTGGGTTCGCAGATTGTACGGTGAACGAACCTCCAGATCCGCCTTCGTGAGCGGTTCGCTCGACTTCTTTCCTACTGCATAACGAACGGCCGCATCGACTCCGAGAATCATGCCGGCATCGAGGCGTTTCCACAGAATTCCCGCGATGACTGCGCGCTCGCTGTCGTTCGCCGCTTCTTTCTCGATGAGCGATGCCATGATCACAATGTCATCGAATGATCGCTTCGAGCGTTCGATATCGCTTTTGAGACCATCGAACACTTTCTTTTGGAACGTACTGAGCATACGCCTGAGAAAATCAACTGGGTCCACGGCACTTCCAAGGAAGTAGGTATCAGGAAACAGATACCCTTCGACGCGCCCACCCGGAGAGGCATTGTCCTTCGGAACAAACATCTCGTACGGACCAAACTGGCAGAACTTCGCACAGTTGAGAATTGCACCTGTCTGTGCCAAGCCTCTCGACGCCAAAAGTTTATCGATATCCGCAACGGTGAACCCTTCAGGAATCGTCGTGCCCAATTCCCCTTTCGTCCCACCCGTGAGAATAAGCAAAATTTCATCGCTCCTCATAGAGGGTGAGAGCGCGTACGTGCCGGCGCGGATCTGGCGAGTACTCCCCTTCCATCGAGCATAGTTAATGAATGCCCACGGAGCGCGAATTAAGTGAGCTTCATCAAGTCTATCCGCAACGACACCGAGAGATTCCCCAGGCGGAATGGTGAACATAATACGAGCCTGGCTCTCGGCATCGACGGGACGCAGACGCGTCAGGTACCAGAGGAAAACAACAACAAACAGCGCGACGATAACCGCAAGAACGCTCAAAAGGTGCCTACGCAGCTTCCTCTGTACACCGAATTCGTGCCGTCGGAACTCCATTATTCACCGGTCGGGAAACCCATCTGTCCCATGATCGGCTGCATGCGCTCCGCAGCAACAACCTGCGCCTTCTTCAGCGCGCGGTTCGTTGCGTCGAGGAACAGTGCACCAACCCTGTCATTAGAAACACTCGGATCCACCGTCACTTCGACCACTTCCATCTCGGCGGACACGACGACTTTCACGCCCTGCGCTTCGGCCTCGACATGGACGTTCTTCAACTCCTTCTTCGCGCGCTTCGCTTCGCGCTGGAGCTTGAACATGTCTTTCATCTGGGAGAAGGTTGGCATAGCGGTTGCGGAAAACAGGCATCGACAGTGTAGCGCACGCGCGGCGAATTGCACCCCTCTGAGGCCGTCGGTACACTCGCAGCCATGGCCCTCTCGGACAAGAAAATCCTGGAATGCATGAAAGACGGATCTGTCGTGATCGAACCATTCGACCGTCAGAACCTCGCCACTTCAAGCTACGACGTCACCCTCGGCGAATGGTTCTTCGTCGAGCAGCACCCGAAGCACTTTGAGAACGTCTTCAATATCTACAGCAAGAAGCACCTCGATCGTGTGTGGGGCACGGAACCGAAGCGTGCCCAAAAGGCCAAGGACCTCTTCGAGCAATACAAATTCGATTGGGATGGTATCAGCCCGAACGACCTTATTATCCTCATGGCGCCGGGCGAAACGATCCTGGGCCACACGGAAGAATTCATCGGAGGCCGCGAACACATCACAACGATGATGAAAGCGCGCTCCTCGATGGGCCGTAGTTTCATTTCCGTTTGCAAATGCGCGGGCTGGGGCGACGTGGGATACGTAAATCGCTGGACGCTGGAAATCCAGAACGCATCGAGCCGGTACTACATCCCGCTCGTCGTCGGTCGCCGCATCGCGCAACTCGTCTTCTTCGAAACGGGCCCCATCGACGGCAAGGACTACGCAATGGGCGGCAAGTACCAGTCGTCCGGCTCCGTCGCACAGCTCAAGAAAGCCTGGAAACCCGAAATGATGCTCCCCCGCCTGTGGCAGGACCGCGACATCGAGAAGAAGCCGAAAAAGCCGTCGCAGCGGTAACGCTCACTCGCCGCGCGTAATCCCGATGCGATCCTCGATTTCCTGGTCAACGAAGACCTTCTTCCGGCCGTACTTCATGCGACTGTACTCTTTGATGAGGTCCGCGAGCTTCGGATTCTTGCCCGTTTCGTCCCAAATCGTCGCCATGCTGAAGGGGCGACTCGTCGTGTTGTTGATATTGAGCTTCGAATAGCAGTGGAAGTTCGGGATGCCGATGACATCCTGCTCGCTGAGCACGGGCGCCATTTCCTTCGCCATGTACTCCGCATCCTCTGCACCAATCTTGAAGCTCATGATCGTACCGACGTTGCCCAACACGGCGTCGCGGATCTTGCTTGAGGAATCTTCGTACGCCCCCGTCTTCCCGACGAGCTGCCCGATGTACTGGTGGGCCATGATGAGCGCGAGTTCGTACTTACGGGCCTCGGAGAGGATCGTGGC
>CAYQJY010000024.1:0-13039 GCA_964418005.1 uncultured Candidatus Peribacteria bacterium | reverse complement strand
TGAATCACGCGGTCAATGTCCTTTGCGTCAGCTTTCGGTTCCTCCTTGGGTGGGGTGAGCTTCTCCGCACCTTTCAGCTTCACTGGAGGACGTTCAATGAACGTAATCTTGAGCTTCAAGGGTTCTTTGGAGATTGCCTCGATGCGTGGCGGAATGATCGGCGAGAGAGTGTGTTCATTGAGGATCAATGGAAGGACTTCGCGCAGCGCCATGCGCACCGTCTCCTCAAAGAGGTGCGTTGGGTCGATCTTCTCCTTCAAGACATCCTCCGGCGCCTTCCCCGGGCGGAAGCCCTTCACGTTGATACTTGCACTGAGCCGCGCGAGTGCCTGCGCCGCAGCGTTCTTTGTGTGTTCTTCGGATACGGTGACGGTGACCGTGCTGCGGCCCGCCTTCCCGCGTTCGATGGAGGTGCTTGTGTTGGTCATGGGTTCTTAGCTTCGCTTCTTGCGCCAGAGGACCAGGAGAGGTGTTGCGACAAAGAACGAAGAGTAGGTGCCAATGACCGTTCCGACGATCAATGCAAGGATGAACCAGCGGATCGATTCGGAACCGAAGAAGAACAGGGCGAAGAGCATGATGAGTGCTCCGAGGCCGGTGTTCAACGTGCGGGTGATCGTTTGGCGAAGACTCTTTTCGGCGATGTCGGTGAAGTCACCACGCTTGCCCTCGGCGAAGAGGTTGTCGCGGATGCGATCGAAGATGACGATTGTGTCGGAGACGGAGTAGCCCATGATCGACAGGAGGGCGGAGACGAAGAGCGTGTCGACTTGGAAGGTTGTGTAGTGACTCAGGATTGTGAAGATTCCGAGGATGATGGCGATGTCGTGGACGAGTGCGATGATCGCTGCGATACCGAACGACCAGGGGCTGAGGTGCGCTGGAATCTTGCGGAACGCGAGAGCGACATAGAGAACGATGGCCACAAGTGCGGCAAGGAGAGCGTAGAAGGCGCGGATCTTCAGGCTAGCGCCGACCGTGGGGCCAATGGTCGTGTATTGCAGTTCCTGAATCTCGCCGAGGTCCTTTGTGAGGGACGAGAGGAGTTGCGTATGTTGCTCCGTTGTGAGGGTCTGCGTGCGGACGAATTCTGTTCCTGTGCGTGTACGATTCACTGTTGCATCGGAGAGACTCGTCTCACCGAAGCGGACATTTCCGAGGGCAGTCTTCAATTGTGCCTCAGTGGTGCCTTCGGGCAATTGCACTTCCAAGAGGGTGCCACCCGTGAACTCGATCGAGAGAACCGGTCCGGGCCAAACGAGGCCGACGACCGATGCGACCACGAGGATGGCCGACACGGGGAGGAAGACGGTGGCGAGACGCGTAAACGACATCGGACCGAGAGCGTAGCTTAGAGCCCCGGGGGCGTCCAGAACCATTGGATATAGCCTGGGCCGCTTGAGAGATTGAAGCTCAGGGAATCGGAAACGGGGGTGAATGCCGGCCACGCGTGCTTCAACACGGCGAGCGTATCGTCATCCAAAGCGATGCGGGAGGTCGACGGGATGTCCGGTCGATCGGTCTTGGTGAAGAGCGATGGAGGGTCGGTCGTAAGGACGAAGTGTGAACCATCATGGGCGCTGACGAGCGCTTCCTCTCCCGCGCGCGTTTCGAGGATCGTCCATGCTCCATCGTGCCGTTCATTCGTTTCGCTCACGTGCTCCTTCGAGATCGTGCGCAGTGAATATCCTGCAGCGGAGACGGTACGAATGCGCGAGGCGCCTCGACTTGTCGTGAAGCCAGCGTGCACCAGGCGAAGAACACGATCCGTTTCTGACGACGATCGCCCCATGCCTTCGAGAGAGAAGATCGTGTGCCCGCTGGCATTCAGACTGCGCTGGAAGTGCGAGGGGCCCGCCAGGAGGGAGGCGATGTCGTACTCCAAGCTCACACCGCTTGAGAGATCATTCACGAAGGTCGTCGCGAGCGTTTCTGCGACGGTGCGGATGTCTGGAGTGAGGAGGGTTCCTATACGCTCCATTGCGTTCCATGGAGGGAGAGAAACAATGCGGTCCGTTCGTTCTAGCGTGACGAGTGGGCGGTTGGCTCCGAGAGGAATGCTTGGGGTGGGGCGGAGGGAGAGGCGAAGTGTTGTGCCAGAATTTCCGTTCGAGAATGCGATGGGGGAGGTGAGCGTGAAGAGCGATGAGAGTGCTGAGCCTTCCGATGGGACAGTGGGAAAGGCGACGTAGGCCCACGGTCGACCGTCGTCGAATCGCACAGCGTTAAAGGCGCGGTCCGAGGCGAGCGTTGCGTGTGGTCCTTCAAAAAGCGCCTTGAAGCGCGGATCCGTACCGCCGATGTGTGCTGTGCCATGTGGATCGCGCCAGAAGGTGACCCATCCCTCGAAGCCGTCGGGCATATGCACAGCGGCGACGGCTGTCACATTAGGGTCGAGCTCCGGGAAATCTGGGAGCGATGGAGCGATCGTGTCGAAGAGAAGTGGTGTCGGAAGATCGCCTGCGGGGAACTCGGCGTAGGCGAGGGTGGCCGCGGCAGGGAGTCGAGTGGCGAACGAAGCGTCGGGGCGCGCGGTCCACCACGTGGCGGCAAGTGCGCCGACGACGCAAAGCGAGACGATGAGACCGATGAGAACTTGTTGCGGCAGAGGTCGCATGGGCATCACAGGGAATCGAGGTGTTCGCGTGCGCTTGCGAGGGATGGGTCGATCTCCACTGCTTTCGTCAGTTCCGTCCTCGCCTCCTCTTTTCGTCCGGTCTCGAGCGCGGTCCATCCGAGGAGGTCGTGTGCCAGGGCGCTCTCCGGGTGCCTCGCGACGGCTTCTTGGGCACGAGCGTAGGCTTCTTCTTTCTGTCCGATACTGAGCGCTGCGGTCACGAAATCGGCGAAGCTCTCGACCGTCGCGTCATCGAGCGTCGTGAGCTCATTCAGCTGCTGCAGCGCGAGCGCATCGTCACCGGCTGCAAACGCTTCGGCTGCGAGCAGGCGGCGCGCCTCGGCGACCGGCCTGAAGCCGTTCTCAATTGCGTACTGGAGGTACGTGATCGCCGCGCGATGATCGCCCAGGGCGGCGATCGTGCGTGCGAGGAAATACTGGGTTTCCGGTTTCTGAGGATCGATTTGGTAGGCGCGCTCGAGCGACGCCTTCGCTTCGTCGGGGCGTTCCGTCGTCAGTTGGCAGTACCCCTGCACGATCCATGCGTCGCGGTAGTCGTCTTGCTCGAGCAAGACCTTCGAGAGGATCGGCAGCGCGAGCTCACACTCAGCGACGTCGGCGAGCGCGCGGGAGAGGAGCGTTTGACGATGGGTCTCGGGGCTGCCCTCAAAAAGATCGTATTCTTCGTATGCTGCGAGCAGTGCCTTTGCGTACTCACGCAGCGTGGGTTCCCACCCTGCGAGGACCGTTGCGAGCGATTGGCGCGCGTCCGCGTGCCGGCCTTCGATAATGGCGAGCAGCCCCAGACCGTAGTGCTTCTGCGGCGAATCACCGGCGTCGTTCAAGATACGGCGTGCATCCTCACGTGAACCGGATCGGAGGTTGATGATACTTTCGAGGAGGACAAGGTCTTCGTCCCGGGCGCCGGCGGAACGCATGCGCTTGAGCGTGTCTCGTGCGGCGTCGACGTTGCGCCGCTGAAGCTGTGCTTGTGCGAGCTTGCGGAGTGCTGTGAGGCCGCCTCCTGCATCGACCGCCGTTTGGTATTCGTTCTCGGCATCGGTCCACTCACCGCGCAGCGCCAAGAGGTCGCCTCGGCGCAGGGCCGAGAGTGCTCGGTCTCCATGTTCGACGACTGTCGATAGCGGAGTGATGACGCGTGCAATCGTGCCGCTCGCGGTGACGTTCTCATTCGACCGCTGCAAGAGCGAGCGTGCGGTATCGAGTTGCCAGAAGAGGATGGCGCCGATGATCGCGGCTGCCGCCAGCGCAAGGAGCGCAGGCACGGCGATGGAACGCGGGAGCGACATGGGCCCCTAGCGTACCAGTGCGATGTAGTTGCGTCAGGCCTTCTTCTTCCTTGTCTTCTTCGGTTCGTCTTCCTCTTCGTCCATCGGAGCGTCGCTCTTGATAGGGGTCAGTTCGCCATCGTCTTCCATGGCGCCCTGCGAGATCGCTTCGCGTGCGGCGGCTTCGGCCAGGTGTTTCGGGATGACCGCTTCAACCGCAGCCCACTTCGCTTCACCGATGCTCGGTAGAAGGACAGTCACTTGGTCACCAACCTCGGCGCGGTAGAACGTGACAGAAGCGAGGAGGACCCGGAAGGACTTTCCTTCGGCGAGCACCTTATACTGGCCATCTTCCTGGATGAGCACGCCCTTCACGATTCGGCGGTCGATGGGGGCAATCTGCTTATAGATGAATTTTCCTTCATCGGTGATCGTGAGCTTCATGCCGTCGCCTTCGACGAGCTTGCTCTTCGATGCGTAGTTGGCGGGTACCGGGTAGCTCTGGCCCTGCGTATCGACCATGTTCTGGCCGTCGAAGATGCCTTCGATGATCTTGCCCGATACCGGGCCCGACGAAATGACCTTCGTCGCGCGTGAGACGAGCCGCTCCTTCAACGGATCGGAAACGCCCGTGAGTTCGCGGAGCATCGACGAAGCAGTCTTGAGCGATGCTTGTGCGCTCTCGAGCAATTCCTGAATCTGGAGCAGACCGTCGTCGGACATAGGACTGGGGGAGAAAAGGGAGTGGGTGTGGATCAGAGTCGCGTTTCCGTCACCGTGATGCCCTGCTGCGCGAGGCGCTTCTCCATTGCGCCCTGGGTCAGGAGGCCGGGCTGTGCCCCGACCGAACCGACAACGCTCATTGCGTTTATGGTACCAGCACGGAGCGCTGTTGGCAAGCTTTTGCCCGTGAGGAGCGCCCACGTCGCACCGGTGCCGAACGCATCTCCCGCACCCGTCGTATCGACAACAGGGCAGTCGTTGGGGAGGCAGTGATAGATCGAAGATCCGTCTGTAGCAAGGACGCCCTGCGAGCCGTCTGTGACGCAGACGACCTTCACGCCGTTCTTGAGGAGGTGCTTCATCGCGGCAAGGACATCTCCTTCCTTTGTGAAGGCGAGTGCCTCTTCCTTATTCAGGAAGAGTGCGTCCGTCTGGCGCAGGAGTTCCTGGATGCTGCGACGCTTCGTGCCTTGTTCCACCTGGCAACTGCCGGGGTTCCAGCTGAGACGTGCATGAGGGATCTCGATGAGGATGCGAATGATGTCGTCTTCGATCTGGCACGCTTCCTCCTGGATGCTGTTGAGATAGATCCAGTGCACGTCTGCGGCTGCCTCGCGGGCAAACGTCGCGTCCTGGAGGTGTTTGCTCGTGCCTGGGTGTTTGAGGATGACGCGCTCACCGCTGCGTGCCGTGAGGATGATCGAGAAATCCGTCGCTTCGTTCTCCACGATGGTTACGTGCGCGGTGTCCACGCCTTCTGCAGTGCAGTTCTTCAGCACGGCTTCGCCCCACGGGTCATCGCCGATGACGCCGCAGTAGGAGGCATTACACCCGAGGCGTGCGAGTCCGACCGACGTGTTGTGCGCGCCACCGCCGCAGGTGCGAATCACGTCCTCCACGCGGATCTTGGATCCAAGAGGGAGCGTGAACGCAGGCGCATGCTCGTTTTGGTGGATGACGCTGTGATCCGCGACCACGAACAAGTCGAATGTCGCTCCGCCGATCGACATGGTCTTGGGCTTGTTTTCCATGGTCAGCGGGCGTACGGGAGCGATGCGAGGAACGCCTGAGTGCGGCGCTTCTCCGCTGTGCGTTTCAGCTGGTACCAGATACCGCCAACGATGGCCGCGAGGATGCTCCACCCGAGGACGGCAGGAATGCCGACTTCAGCGTTCGTCGGAGGATGATCTTGCAGATCGCCTGGAGGCACTGTGAGATCGAAGGGGATCGGGTCGCCGCCGGCTGGGTGGAACCCGTCGCCGTTCGGTGTTCCGTGGGAGACGGCCGAGAGGTCCGTAAGCTTCTTTCCTGTTGTCGTCACCGGCGTCAGACGTACTGTGTAGTCGACGTCATTGAGCAGATCATGCAGTGCAAATTCGGTGAGATCGCGGTTCAGGAGGCGAGTCTCGCTCAAGTGTGCTTCATCGATGCCGTACTCGAGGAGGAAGTGCGAGAGGGGGGTATCGGCATCGATCTTTGTCCATTGGAAGTGCAGTGCCTGGTCCTCCGGTACGACCGTGAGGGTGAGGCCGAGGACGGTCGACGTGACCGTGCGGCTCTTGGCGCTCTCACGATCGCCTTCGAGGGCCGTAACGGCGAAGTAGTACTGCTTACCGGGTGTGAGTCCGGCGATCGTCGCGCGGTTCACCGGCTTCTCGGTGTCGAGGAAGTAGCCGAACGACGTCGGTTTCTCGCCGACGTACACGCGGTACTGTGCAACCTCCTCTTCGAGCTCAGTCCAGCTGACGGAGACGGCGTTCACGCGCGGTTCCGCTTCGACGTCGTCCACCATCGCGATGGGCGGCAAGCCGACCGTGAAGGTCGTGCGGAGTTCCGCCGTGTTCCCCGCCTTGTCCGTCGCAAGGAGCCTGGGCTGGTATTCGTCCGGCTGCGGTGCCGTGAAGAAGGCTTGGTATGTGCCGGACGATGCAGTCGGGTTGAGGGTGATTTCTTGAACGGCGTTCGTCGCTTCCTGTGTGATCGTGAGCACGAGCGTCTTGAGACCAGCTTCGCTCTTCACGACGACGAGCACCTTCTCGCCTTCCTTCGGGAACTCAGGATTGAAGGTAATGGAACTGATCTCCGGTACGCTCGCATCGACGTGCACGAGCACAGGTCCTGAATCGTAGCGTTTATCTTCATCTTGAACGCGGAGTGTGTAGTCGCGTTGGTCGGCGCGCAGCGGGATGATGATCGAGAACTTTCCATCGGCGTCGGTGGAGCCTGGAATGTCGGATGCCCCGCCGAGGACGACGAGGTTCGTGAATTTCGGGCCCGTACCTTCGACTGTCACCGATGCAGCACTAACCGTGTCGCCGTCTTTCGGCGATGAGATCGCGATCACGCCCGTCGCCGGGGAGTTATCACCAGTAACATCAACCGTAACGTCGCCGAAAATCGTGCGGTCGTTCTGATCTTCCACACGGAAGGTCTGCTCACCGGGGAGCTTGAACTTCAACACGAGAGGGAAGTCCTTTTTGCCGAGGTCACGCTCCTTGAACGTGTAGCGTCCGAAGTTGGGGAGCGTTGCATCGGGGTCGGTGGAGGAAAACTCAACCGTACCGACGTAGTCCTCGACCGTGTTGCCCACTTTGTCGACAGCGCGGATCGTGATTTTCGATGCTTCCTCGCCGAGAGGAAGTCTAGCCGGGGCGTCGATACTGAATCCGTCGATGACGTCGAAGTTCGTCGCCTGCGCCGTGTAGTAGTAGCGTGTGCCGTTGCTCATGCGGCTCGGGGGTGCATCATCCGCACGACCACCGACCGCGGCGTCGTTGCCACTGCGGATCGTTGCCGATTCGGCGAGCGGGATGCCGCTGAGGAGGTCGATAGCGCGGAGTGTTACCGTCCCAGGCTTGAAACTCCAGACGGTGAAGTGTTGTTCACCGTTGTCATCGGTTTCATTCGTCTCCGGCGAGACCTCATCGTCGCTGCGGCCGCTCACGAGTGTCACGATGCGACCAGGGAGGGGATTCCCGAATTGATCGCGTAGTGTAACGGTTACACTTGCGGCGTCTTCGCCGTCATCGGCGATCCGTGGTGTCCACACATCGATGGACGAGAGCACGGGGTCGATCGCATCCGGAAGCACGTCGATATTCGCAGTCGCCCCATCTATCAAAAAAGAATACGTGCCGGAGCGTTGCGTTGAGGAGCCTTTCACGGGGAGCACAGCATCACCGTTCTCGTCCGTCCTGCCGCGCAGCGACGTCACGCCACCCGGGGCATCCATCTCTACGACGACTGCGGCGTTGTTCTTGCCGCCACGCACGAGCACATCGAACCCGAGTCCGGCGATGGCATCGATGGGGAGTTGCAGCGCGATCGCTGCGAGAGCCGTCGGCGGTACAATCAGGCCAGCGAGAGAGGCAAAACGGATGAGGCTTTTTGTGTGTGGAGACATCGCATTAGTATAGCATTTTTGGCTTCCTGCCTCAATTCTCAAGGGATATATCAGGCGTCGTTTCGATCTCCTGTCTAGCATACTCTGATTCGCGTTTTTCGGCTTCCTGCATATGATATCGGTGATGCGCGTCCACTTTCTTGTCACCACTGTTCTTCTGACGGTCCTTGCCGCATGCGGTGGTTCTGCACCGGTTGCATGTGAGCAATCGTACTGGGATGGTGAAGTCGGGACGTGTTTGCCATCGGGCTGGCACGTGCTGGATCGAGCGAATCTGGACGATCGCGGCGTGCCGGAGGAGGCTGTCGTCGCATTCCAGACCGATGAATCGATTGCGGGTCAGTATCTCACGATTGTTGTCACCCGCGAGGATTTTTCGCAGGAAGTGCTGTCGCCCGATTACAGTGAAGCGGGTGTTGCGTCGGTCAGCACACTCCCGGGCTACGCGCGCCTCGACGAGCGCAGCGTGGAGATCGACGGTGAGGATCATATCCTCCACGTTTTCACGGCCCAACCGAGCGAAGAGCAGCCGATGGCACGCTTCTACCAGCTTAGTCTCGCGAAAGGTCGCCAGGGATACACCTTTACGGCAGCCACACCTGTCTCGATCGACGATTCTGCAGAGGACCGTATCACCGCGATCCTCGAAAACGCGACGTTGCAGGCGCCGGCGCAGAACGAAGAAGTACCCGCGAAGACCGAGGAGTAATATGCTTTCGGGGCTTCTTTGCGGACGCTTCCGCGCCAGGTATCCTGCGGGCCGTTCTTTCCGTTCGGTGCCGTAGCCAAGTAGTAAGGCAGGGGTCTGCAAAACCCCCATACGCGGGTGCAATTCTCGCCGGCACCTCCACTTCACATCATGGGGCTGTAGCTCAGTTGCCGTCGAGCGCTTGCGCGAGACAATAAAGTAACTTCGCTCGGTCTAGTATCATTCGCATCATCGGTCGTTCCCTATGGGGCTGTAGCTCAGTTGATAGAGCACCTGATTTGCAATCAGGGGGTCAGGGGTTTGAATCCCCTCAGCTCCACCATTATCAATAACTCAAATCCGGTGCCGCGTCCTGCGCGCGTTGGCCCAGCGTCGGGAAGAGCCAGAGGAAGGGCTTGAAGAGGATACCCGTCGTGCCCGTGAGCGAGGCAATACTCCAGAAGATGATGAAGATTGCGATGTAGACGATGAAGAAGTACACGCCGCCGAGCGGGCTCATCCAATCAGGGTCGCCGAACGTATCGCCGATTTGCTCGCGGTACTTAATGAGAATGAATGCGAACACGATGCCGAGAATGGGATAGACGTATTCCATTACGCTGCGAGGGCGGCATCGATTTCCTTCTGCATGTCGACTTCGCTGCGCGCGCCGACGAATTGGTGGACGACGCGTCCGTTCTTCACAAGGAGGAACGTGGGGATGCTCATCACGCCGTAGCGGCCGGGCACGTCTTGGTTCTCATCGACGTTCATCTTCACCAGCTTCAACTTGTCGCCGTTCTTCGTTGCGAGCGATTCGAGAACCGGATTCATAGCCTTGCACGGACCGCACCACGGAGCCCAAAAGTCCACGAGTGTGAGCGTGGGGGATTGCAGAACGTCCGCGTCGAATGCCTGGTCTGTCGTGTCGTGAGCCATGTGGTCATTCTACGCGGCCAAGAATGGCCACGCTAGTTATCCTCGCTGCAAAATGTCCTTCGCGATTTGCTTGGAAAGTTCGACGCCTGGTTGGCCATAGGGATCGATGCGGTAGAGTTTTCCGAGGTACACAACTTCGAAGAGAAAGCACATGAAGAGCGCTCCGAGGTGGTACGCATCGAGACGCGTGATGTTGATGGTTGCGTGCGCGCGCTTCGCGGAAGTGAGTGCACGCGCCGTGCCGTCGAGGAAAGCATCGAGAATCTGCCCGAAGCTCTTTCCGGCGACGTACTCGAATGCCGGGTCGACCTGCTTCGGGACGGTGAGCCGCGGCTTCTCCACCTCGTGGATGAAGATATGCCAGGCCTTTCGCGGTCCTTGCATCCACTGCTGCAATAGCGAGTGCTGGTCCTGTGTGCCGATGGCGGCCACAGGGAAGGGGTTACGGACCTCGTTCTTGCCGAGGCTCTCTGCGACGAGCTGTTGGTTCCACCGTGCGAGTGACTGCAGTCGCTGGCTGTAGGGCATAATCACGCGCATCACGTAGCCCTTTTTGCTCTCGTGGAGATACTGGACCGATGCGAGCATCGCCGCGGGATTGTCGTCGAGCGAGGTGTGGAAGCACTGCACGGCAATGTCAGCCGCACCTTGGAGGAATGCATCAAGATCAGCGCCGAGCAGTGCGAGAGGGAGGAGTCCGATAGCAGTGAAGATCGAGTAACGACCTCCGACCTCCGGATGTGCGAGGAGGGGGATGCCTTGGGTAGCGCAGAACGATTGCAGTGTTCCCTTCGCGGGATCCGTGATCGCGAGCACGTGCTCTGTTGCCTTCGCGCCGAGAATGGATTGGAGTTTTTCCCAGTAGAGGAAGAACGCGCTCATCGTCTCGAGTGTTCCACCGGACTTGCTCGCGCAGACGACGAAGGTTTTCTTCCAATCGAGCACATCGAGATAGAGCTGGAGTGTGGTCGGGTCGATCGTATCGACGATGACGAGCTCGGGTGTGTGCGGGGCTTCGAAGACTTCCTTCAGCACGCGCGGGCCGAGGCCCGACCCACCAAGGCCGATCCAGAGGATTGTTTCGACCTTCTCCCGCTTCATGCGCTCTGCTATGTCTTTCACTGATTTCACTGTCTTTTCGTCGTAGATGCTGCGCGTCCAGGGGTGGTCTCCCGCGTCGCACTCCGTGCGTAACTCCTCGATGTAGCGCTTCATGCTGCCTCGCAGCGCCAGGAGGTCCTGGTCGCTGATGCCGTAGGACGGCGTAATGAGCTTTGCGAGCGATCCGGTGATATCGAGGGTGAGCATGGTTTAGAGGGAACGGAGCGCAGCAGTAACACGCTCTTCGGTTGTATGCATTTCCTGTGGTACGGCTTCGAGGGCGCGGACAATCTCGTGTTGTGCGTACCCGAGTTGTGAGAGCACGGCGACAGCGTCGGCATCGAAGCGGGCCCCGATTGTCTTGGTATCGCCCGTGAAGAGCATAGGGTGACGCTCGGCCAAACTCTTCAATTCCACGAGGAGTTTCTCTGCTGTTTTCTTTCCGATACCTTTGATCGATGTGAGGTGCGCGTGGTCGTTCTCTTGAATGGCCTTCAGGAGCAGTCCGCGTGGGACACCGCAGAGCTCAATGCCCGTGCGGGGACCGATGCCCGAGATCTGCGTGAGTTCTTCGAAGAGCGTGCGCGTCGCAGGGTCCGTGAACCCGAAGAGGTCGAATCGGTCCTCGCGGACGTACGTCGAAATCCAGAGCGTCGCCGTGTCGCCGTCTTGCAGTTTGTCCCAAGCGTCGATGGGGACGACCACCCTGTATCCCACACCGTTCACGTCCACCGAGACATCATTCACGCTGCCCTTGCCGATGGTTCCTCGGAGGTGGGCGAACATGGCTGGATGATAGCACGAGAGGCCGACGATGCCGAGGAGACCGAGGGCATGCGGGAATACTTCGTCGGCCTCTTCGGCCTCTTCGGTTTCCGTTTATGTCCCAAGCGTCTATCTACCGCCGAAAGGTCGTTTCTGCTATAATGATTCGAAAACTCACATGCACCACACACGTCGCTTCCTCATCGTGATTCCCGCGCTCATGGTGCTCTTGCCCATGGTGCCTCTGCAGATGACCGGACTGCTCTCGCTCGACGAGCGTGAAATAAAGCGTGAGTCGTTGCAGGATGCGATCGGTGACGCGGCTGCGGAGTATCGCCAGCGCGGAGGGCTCCAGTCGCGGTTGGAGAAGGGGACGGAAGCGCTCTCGGAGCAAGAACGCCTTTTGCAGGAGGTCGAACATCAGAAAGTTGCGATCCGTCGTGAGGTCGTTCGGCTTCGTCGCATTCGCTCGACGATCGAGCGGCGCACAGGTGCCGACCTTCCGACGAAAGCCGATGCGATTGTGGTTCGTGATGATGCAATGAAGCGCTTCGCGGAACTTCTTCGGCAGCGCAGCGCCTCGCGAAACCCTATGCTCGTGCCGTGGATGGAAGGCTCGCCGTGGACGACAAACGACGAGCGGCTGCTTTCGTACCAAGAGCAACTCGTCGACGATCTCGATGATGCTGTGAGCGTCTTAGATCGGTTGGAGCGTGCACAGGGTGAGCGGGAGAAGACTTTGACGCTCTACGCTTCTTCCTTCAAGAGGTACACCGAAACCGCGGGGCTCGTTGCGCTCAGCGAAGAGCAGCTCCAGGAGAATCGCCGCATCATGGCCGATGTGCACGCGCAGGTGCTCTCGTTGCAGGGGGATCTTGCTCGCATCGATGCCAAGCTTCGCCAGAAGGCTGGTCGTGCCCTTGTGCAGAAAGGCATCCTCGGAGCCGAGGATGTCCGTCATGCGGCAGCACTCGATGCTCCATCCTTTGCATGGCCTGTGTACGGACCAATCTCTGCCGGTTTTATGAACAAACCGTACGTCTCACGCTTCGGCGTGAACCATTACGGTGCTGATATCGTCGTGCCACAGAGCACACCAGTTGGTGCTGCCACAGATGGCGTCGTGTTCCTCGTCCGCGATGGTGGAGCAAGGGGCTATACCTACATCCTCATTGGCCACCGCGACGGCTATGCAACGCTCTACGGTCACCTGAGTGAGACCTCTGTGCGGGCTGGTGACGAAGTGAGTACGGGTGACACGATCGGTCTCAGCGGGGGTAAACCGGGCACGCACGGCGCAGGCCCGATGACGACAGCAGCGCACCTTCACTTCGAAGTGATTCAAAATGGGGTGAATGTGGATCCGTTGAGCGTGTTGCCGTAAAGATTTGTATATAAGACAGAATGGGTGAAATATACCCCCGTCGTTTGTTGTCTCACAGTTAGGAGGGAAATGTCATGTCGTCGCGTCGAAAGAGACGAGGTTCTGCCGGGTGTATGGGGTGCCGTTCATC
>CAYQJY010000023.1:0-14012 GCA_964418005.1 uncultured Candidatus Peribacteria bacterium | reverse complement strand
GCATGGAGCGGAACATCAACATTTGACATAAATATAACATTATGTTAATAATACACCCTTTACCTCTTCGCCCACGCTAGATGCGTCGAAATGCCATTTCTATCGGGTTGATGACGATGCTCCTCGGCATCGCCGGGATCCTGTGGACGACCCCGAGTGTACCAAACATCAAACCAGCTGCAACGGCAGTCGGTGCGACGATTGGCAGTGCCTCCAAACCATCACGCGTGGTCATGGTACCAACGGCTCGCAAAAAGCAGCGACCGACAGTCATCGCGCAAGTCATTCCCATTCGCCCGACCTCGCCCACACCGACGCTCCCCGCTCACCCACACCTCTCAGCACCCTCGACCTCGACGTACATCGCAGCAGTCGACCAACCGACGATCACCGAGAATCACAAGAAACTTGCGACCGCCGTTTTGAACGCATTGCCCTCCGCCTGCCGTGATAACCTCAAGACGTTTATCGTGCTCTATCAGGGTGCGACGCGGCGCGGCCTTGGCGGCAAGACGACGATCATCCTCGACGGCTCCGTTCCGGATAGCGAATTTGTCGCCCTCCTCACGCATGAGTGCGGGCACGTGATCCATTCGAACATGCTCGGCACATATAACGCCGGCGAGAGCTCCTATAAGGATGGACCGAACACGATCTACCTCGATAGCCCGACCGTCGCTTTCTGGAATCTTAGCTGGACGACGGATGCTTCAAAGAAAGCCGGTATAAAGGATATCGACTTCGTCTCCGGATACGCAAAGAGCGATGCCTTCGAAGAATTCGCCGAGACATTCGCACTCTACGTCCTGCAACGCGGCGAATTCCGCGACCGTGCGAAGACGAACGCGACAATCGCAGCAAAACTCGCATGGATGGAGCAGAATATTCCCCTACCAGAGAACCTCCTCGGAACGGGCACGGCCGTGTGGGACGGAAACGTTCCATGGGATGCGACGAAGCTGCCGCTGACATTGGGGACTGGGGATAGGTAACTGGCGACTGGGATCAGCGAGCATTTCTGCATGATTCAATTAATCCTGAAAGCATCCGACCGACGCGCTGGGTCCTCTGAACAAGATCGTCTGCCTTGCTTTGATCAAGATACGTAAGGGTTGCTGCGATTATTATTTCAGCCTCAAGTTCAGTGCATTCACCACGTGCTATTACATATTTCCCAGCCTTATCAGCAAAGGTAAAACGACCAAAGCCTTCAGCAATATTTGCAAGAATGCTTGTACTTGCACGCCTCATTTGCGAAGTAAGCGCAAAACGCTCATCTGACGGAAAAGACTTCGTGCATTGATAGATATCAGAAACAAGTTTCAGACCGAACTTCCAAACATCTAAATCAGTAAAAGATTTCATGGAACAATTATGTACGCATCTTTGGGTACCAAACAGACTACCAAAAAATATTGGGTACTTTTTGCTGATATCTTCAGCTACACGACGTTCTTAACATCAAGAGTACAGTTCTAATTTCACCAGTATTCCAGTCCCCAGTACTCCAGTATCCTATCGTCATGCGTCGAGCACTCCTCATAGCCGTGTGGCTTCTCACGGATCTCCTTCTCTTTGTCGCGGTGTACGCAACGGCATATTTCATTCGGGTCGGGTTCATTTTCTCGACGGACTTTCCTTTTGACCGCTTCCTTGTAGCAGTGCTCCTCGTGGCACCAGCGTGGTTAGCAATGCTCATCGGCACACGAACATTTGCCCTCCTGCGCGCTCAACGTAGTCCAAGAACCCTTGCCTACATCGCCTTCGCGGGCATTGGAGGCGCTGCTCTCTTCTCCCTCACCTACTACTTCCTCTTCGGTGCATTCTTCAGCCGTGCCCTCCTCGCAACGGCACTCATCCTTTCGATCGTTTGCACGTGGATCTGGCACCTCGCGTTCGGTTTCGTGAGTCGGTCACTGATGCGCTCAGAACCCGCCACCTACCCCACACTCATCGTCGGAGCAACGCGCGAAGCGACATCCTTAATTCGCGCGTTGCAGGAGAAACAGAATCCACTCAAGCCCGTTGCAATCCTCGATGGCAAAGGCACGAAGGAAAAAACGATCGAGGGTGTGCCCGTCCTCGGGAAGCTCAACAAGCTCGAAGAGACACTCGAGTCCCACAAGATTACGCACCTCATCCAGTGCAGCGACCTAGAACAATCGATGAATCTTTTGAGCGCCTGTAGGAAACGTGGAATTTCGTATCTCCTTTTGCCATCGGTTATGGGCATTGTCGAGCGGGATGAAAAGGTCGAGATACTGGAAGGACGCCAGTTAACGGTCGTGCGTCCGCACGCACCACTGTGGCAGTGGTTTTTCCAATAACACGCGCATAATACACCCGCTTCCGTATGTCGAATACGCTGAACCGCAGGGCGATGATGGAGGGAACGCTCGCAGCGCTCGCAGCTGGCACCGTTCCTATGTCTGATCCTGCTGATGCATTTCCTACAATGACAAATCCAGACACTGTCACTGTTTTGATAACAACGTACAATACTCACCCAGGCACTCTGGTAGGGATGTCGCGGGATGCGGTAGAGGAACTTCTGCTGCAACAGATTCCGCAAAGAGATAGAGATATTGCATCTTCCATGCTTGACGAATTGTCTGCGAACGCAACACTCTCAGAAGCATGCGCAAAAGAGGTTTTACACCGCTCTGGTATAAACCCAGATATTTTTCTGAGGAATATTGCACGTTCGCTTGATGAAAAGTGTCAAACAATAGCCATAAAAATTCTGACAGCAAACGAGGGGCGGCATGATGCACTCGTGACCGTCGGCAATCGTGAGATATACACACCTACCTCGTCAACCCTTGTCGCGAAAGCTCTACGCACGGCACTAAATCCAGCAGGCGGCTGGTACTACGATGCATCGGAAGCAGATGTGCAAAGCATGGCTCGGCAACTACAAGACTCTCGTTCCTCGCTTACCACTCAATTACGACGAGCGTGTCAGAAACACCTCATACGCGAAATAGCGCGCTGGGAACAATGCCTATCGCAGCAGACTCGTACTGAAAACACAAAGAACGAAGAACAAATAAGGAAAAGGAACATACACATTCCTCATGAATCACGAGAGGCGATTAGCCATCTTCTGGCGCAGATCTTGGGACCAGGTCAGAGGCTTTCAGCACAGCTTGCAACAGGAGAAGATCGCCTATCATAGAGAAAAACCGACTGTATGATGGGTAGCACATGCGCACGTTCATCCTCGCACTTCGGCAAGCTCAGTGTAAACCGGCTCGCATTCTCTTTGTCCAATGAGAACATTTATTCTTGCTGGCGGCTTTGCAACCAGGCTTTGGCCCCTCACGGAGCACCGCGCCAAGCCGCTCTTGCCACTCGTCGGGAAGCCGATCCTCACGCACATCGTCGATAAGCTCCCGAAGGACTTTCACGTGACTGTGAGTACGAATGCCGCGTTCGAGGAGCACTTCAATGAATGGCAAAGGAGTGTTGGCCGCCCCGTGACCGTGTACATCGAGTCAGCCCTCCACGATGATACGAAGCTCGGTGCCCTGCGTGCCGTGGCCGACTGGGTCACGCGCGAGAGCATTGCCGAGGACGTACTGCTGCTCACGGGCGACAACTACCTTGGGTTCGACCTCGCAAAGTTCTTGAGCGTATATCGACCAGGCACTCCTCTGCTTGCTGCCTACGACATCGGCAGCCTTGAGCAAGCGAAGAAATTTGGCACGGTCATCATCGGGAAGGATGGTAAGACAATCGACGCCTTTGAGGAAAAGCCAGCAGAACCGAAGACAACGTTCATTTCGACGGGCTGCTCCATTGTGCCGGCGGCCATGCTCCCCATCCTCGTCGAGTACGCCAAAGACCACGCGGATAACATCGGCGGAATCTTTGAGGAGTTCATGCGCAGGAAGATCGCCGTCGACGCATTCACGTTCAGCGAACCATGGTTCGATATCGGATCGTTCGAAGCATATTTGGAAGCGACGATCCTGCTCGTGGGAGACAAGGCAGTACACGGCGAACGTTCCCGCTTCGAGGAATCCGAACGGACGGGCAGCGTCGTCCTCGGGAACGGCACGGACGTCGTACGCAGCAAACTCACGAACACTGTCGTCTTCAACGACTGCTTCATCGAGGATTGTGTCCTCGAAAACTGCATCATCGACAACGGCTGCTCCCTCCGCGGGGTCGATCTCACGGGAAAGATGCTCCGAGCTGATACAACGCTCATCCTCCCCAGGTAAAGAAAGAATAAAGGGACCTCCGGATGGCAGGCATTCAAATTGCCCGGCTGGCAACCTTCACCTACACTCCCCGGGCATGCGTCCGGCGTATTTCCCCATCATTGGCGTTTCTCTGGCGATACTCGCTTCGTGCGGCGGTCAAACAGCCATGCAATACCGCCTGACGTTTGATACCCAGGAACCGGAAACCGTCGAAATGCTCACACAGGCGACGCTCCGCGTGATGGAACGCCGCTTGGATAGACTCGGGTCCACGCTAGAAGAGCCGACCATCACGAAAGATGAAGATGGTGCGACCATCGCATTCACGGTTTCGAGTGCTGATGCGGGATCGAACCTCACGAGCGAAATGTCGGCACCCTTCGATCTCGAGATCATGGCCGCGACCGAAGACGTCGATAATGCAGATATCACCGTGGAAGGCTACGGAGCCTTCCTAAAAACAGGCGTCGAGGGCGAGGACATCCTTCTTGTAGAAGCGTCCGTCGACCCAGCGACGAACGGCGGAATCGTACAGATCAACTTCACGAACAAGGGCCTGAAGGAAATGCAGACGCTCTTTAAGGCTCAGGTGGGCAAAGACCTCGGTCTTTTCGTCCGGGGTCGTTTGGTGAGCGCTCTCACAGTCCAGAGTGCGGACTTGCCCAACCCCCTCGTCATCGATGGTATTCCCGATGCGGAGCTCGCCTCGATTTTCGCCGACGACGTGAACGTCGGCATTCATGTTACTGTCACTCCCCTCTGATCTATGGCACAGCGCGCACACACATGGCCCATCGTTACCGCAGTCGCAATCGCTGCTCTGCTCTTCGTCGCCCTTCCTGGTCAGTGGAAGTCGAGTCTACCGACGTGGCTCAACCCGTCGTTCCACTTCGGTCTCGATCTTGCGGGTGGTACGCAGCTCGATTTCCGCATTTCCGAAGACGAACTGAGAACGCAGTTGGCCAATGTGGAAGCTGATCTTGCACAGGCGGAAGCCGAGCAGGCAAGCAACGAACGATTGGCTATCCTGCGTGAGCAGCAACGCGTGATCCAAGAACAGCAAGCAAACCTCGTCGAAGCCATCCGCACAGTCCTCGAACGCCGTATCAACTCGCTCGGGGTCAGCGAAGCGACGATCACGCCGTCCTATGTCGGCGACGAAAAGCACCTCCTTGTTGAGTGTCCGGGGATCATCGACACGAAGGTGTGTATCGATACTGTCGGAAAGACAATTCAACTGGAGTTCAAAGAAGAGGAGCATGAGGCAACGCCAGAGTTCGAACGAGGCGTGCGCGCGAAGGCCGCGGCAAGGTTCGCGGACATCCGCAGCGGATCCGGAACCCTCCAGAGCGTCGGCCAGGACATGGGAGATGAGCTCGGCATCGTCTACAGCGAGAAGAAGCTCTTCTTCCGGGATCAGCTCCCTGGAGGACTCGAAACCCTGTGGACGGCCGCCTCCGCCCGCGGTGTCGCCCAGATAGAAGGAACGCTCCCGAGCACGGGCCAAGATGAAAATGGTGCCCCCGTGGAACGGCAGGTGCGCGGTATTTTCCTCGTCGAAGTGCTTGGCCCGCGCACGCAGACGGGACGAACACTCCAGGAAGCATCCGTAGCGTTTGAAGAGCTAACGAAGAAACTGCCGAATCTCGCGGCATCGACGAAGCGCGATCAGCTCCTCGATGACTCCGTTTCCACACGCATCGTCGCGACCCTGCGATCGATGCAGCAGGCGGACCTCGCAATCGCCAAAATGGACGACGGTACGGCACACATCCTCTTCCTTCGCCAGTTTGCAGCAGGAAAGGAGCAGGTCGACGTCAGTCATATCCTCGTGGCCTACAAGGGCGCACAAGCAGCGGAGGAAGGTGTTACACGCACGAAGGATGCAGCCCTCGCCCGTGCGGAAGCATTGAGGAAGCAGGTCGATAGCGGCGCTAACTTTGAGGCTCTCGCAAGCACGCAGAGTGACGGACAGAGTAAGCAGAATGCCGGCAAGCTCGGCCCCATCAGCCGCGGACAGCTCGTCCCGAGCTTCGAAGAGGCGGCCTTTGGAGGCAAAACCGGTCAGGTGCTCGGCCCCATCGAAACGCCATTCGGCTACCACATCATCCGCATCAATAAGGAGAAGTACCTGACGCCCGACATCGCGACGTTCGATGACCTCGCCGTCACGGGTGACGACGCGCAGTCGCGCGCCGATACGATCCTCGCAGACCTTCAGGCCGGCCGCGTCACGCGCGATGAAGAAGCGCTCCCCCTCCGTCTCCTCTTCTTCTCGCTTGAACCCACGGGCTGGAAGGACACGGCCCTCGACGGCAAACACTTCCGCTCGGCGACGGCCATCCTCGACCCGACGACAAACATCCCGGTCGTGCAGATCGCGTTCGATGACGAAGGTGGGACGATCTTCCAGGAACTCACGAAGCGCAACATCGGCAAGCAGATCGCCATCTTCGTCGGTGGTCAGCTGGTAACAGCCCCGCGCGTCGAAGCCGAAATTACGGGTGGCACAGCCGTTATCACAGGCACACAAAACGTCCAAGCAGCACAGGCGTTGGCGCAGGACCTCAACACGGGTGCCATCCCGGCCCCGATCCACCTCGTGGGTCAGCGCACGGTCGAACCGACGCTCGGTGCTGAAGCGCTCAACACCTCGGTACAGGCGGGCCTCGTCGGCATCATCATGGTCATGCTCTACATGATCCTCTTCTACCGCGCGTTCGGCGTAATCGCCGCGCTCGCCCTATCTTCGTACGCCGTGATCTTCCTCGCCCTCTTCAAACTCCCGCTCTTCCTCATCAGCAACCAGTACATGGTACTCACACTCGCGGGCGCTGCCGGTCTCATCCTCTCCATCGGTATGGCCGTCGACACGAACGTGCTCGTCTTCGAACGCGTAAAGGAGGAACTGCGGAAGGGTAAGGGCCTCAAGACCGCCATCGACATCGGCTTCGAGAAGGCGTGGCCCAGCGTGCGCGACAGCAACATCTCGACAATCATCACGTGCGTGCTGCTCTTCATGATCGGTACGTCGATCGTCCGCGGCTTCGCCATCACGCTTGGTATTGGCGTCCTTATCTCCATGTTCACGGGTATGGTCATTTCCCACTGGATCACGAGCTGGTTGGCAACGACTTCTCTCGCTCAAAAAACGGCACTGTTCCCCGGAATGGGCCGTTCCTCGGGCAACGCTTGACGAGTCCTGGAGCGCAGGAGTAAGCCATAGGCATGTTTGAACGCGTCGGTGCCCAGTCGGGTGTCGAGCGCGACCCCGTAGGAGGCCGCACTGACGGTATCTTGTCGTCTTTGCAATCCTCCATGGTGGCTGGCGTCATAACAGCACTCGCAACAATCCAGGCAGCTGCTCAGGAGAAGGAGCAACCACGTCCTCTCTCCCATGCAACCGAACTGCAAACACTCCACACACCAGACACAACGCTCCGTGCGTGGATGAGCAACATGAACGCGGGAACCTTCGATAGAAGGCAAGCTGCATGGAGTGATGCGAAGGACGTGCTTTGGAGAGGGTTCGATACCGACGATGAAGACCCTGACGCACTTCTGAAGCGACTCAGGGCGATGGGAACGGAGAACGGTGCATCGATGTCAGCCGAACAGAAACAGCGCGTGCGATCTCTAGACGAGGCATTATCGTCCTGGCGTACGAACTACCCACAAGCACTACCCCCTGTCGGTGGAATACGGGGAGGAAATGCCCTTCTGCTGCTTCGAAAGAGGATTCCGGTACCTCTTCATGTGGACGATGAACATATGCCGATGCTCGATGCAACGGAGCTGTCGCTCCCTGCGAGCCGCGAAGCAAGACTTGTTACAAAAACACTGGCCAAGCTATGCGCGGCATCGAAGACCATTCCCCGTCGGCTACCGGATGAGAGTGTCAGTCTAGTTGCAGCAAACGAGAACGAGCGCGTGGTCGCTACCGATGAACTGCTCTGTGTCGTACGGGAGAGCGACGACGGTAAAACACGAACGGTCGAACTGCAATTCGAACCGGGTCGCGGCGTACTTATCGCACTCTTCAATGAACATGGAGCGTATCACCCAAGCGATTTGGACTGCGCACCCGATGAAGCAGGAAAACCCGTCGAGCGCGCACCAACCGCCATCGATGAATCCACAACACTGACGATCGCCTCTGCTGGAAGGCCTGAGCTGAAGGGGATATCGGCCATGGGACACGTGAACACGACGATCTCACGACCAATTGCTGAAGGATTCGATGCCCTTGTGGCAGATACGCCTCGGCAAGCAGTCGTGAAGCCTGAGGGAAAATCCGTACGACTTGGTTTTCAAACATTTTCGGCAACAACTCCCGAGCAGCGAGCAGATGGGACATGGTCGCTCCTCTTCAAGAATACAGTCTGCAGTGATGTGCCGTGGCCACCGACCCCCGTTCACTGGGACCGCACGACCTACGAAGCTGCGAATGCCACTCGCTACATCGTGCGCGATGAAGAGGGAAAGGAAATGCCCGTGACGATCGAGAGCACGATCTTCAACGAACGCTGCGTCGATGTCACGGTCGTCTGCCCTCGCAAACCCGCCGAGTCTACGATTGTAGCAATGACGGAGATACGACAAAAAAGTTTCTGGATGCCGGATATCGGACCACTCGATCGTTAACGAACCTGCATCTCAGATTCACTCACACGACTTCCCAGCCCCAACTCATCGAGTCTGCGCTGGAGCGCAGGCGTGTCCCCCGTCTTTGTCATGATCTCGCTCATGAATTCTTTCCCAACAACCTGCTGAAGGGCATACACCATGTCCTGTGCCTCGGCGTAGTCCGCCGGCTGCCCAGGGCGGTGCACCGTCGGTCCCCAGCCCACCTGCTCGTTGGCATGGATCTCGGCATCGCCCTCGAAGAGCATCCAGGTCGTCACGAGCTTGTCCTTGAAGACAATGTCGCCCCAGAGCGGCACCTGCTCACCATGGCGCTTCTCATGTTCTGCCGCCTGCCGAGCGACGAGCGCTTCGTCCATCGTCGTGATCGACGCATACATGTCCTGGCTCATGCGAGCACCCGCGTCTCCAGCACTGATCGTGTTGTACCCAAGCACACCTGTGTCGGTCTCCGTGATGGCCAAGTGCGCCTGATCCTTCGTCGCCACAGCAATAACGTCGATCTGCGAGTACACGAGATCGGCATCCGCGCCCTCGTTCAACAAGGCGATCGCATCGATGCGGAACGTGTGCTGGAACTCCCCGACAGTTGTTGCCTCCTCAGCAGCTTCTGCTTGAACAACGCCTAGCTGCACCTCCGTCCACTCCGCCGATGCGTTCATTGTGGCTGCCATACGCCAAAAGCGTTTCACGAAAACTATTTCGTGTCAAGGGTCTAGGGCGACTCTTCTAACGCCCAAGTCGCTCAAACACCATCTGTGTGAAAGCGAAGGGATGTTTCTCGTCGATGCCGTGCTCGGTGCGACTCACTTCGCGCCAATCGGGGAAGTGCACATCCGGGAAGTACGCGTCGGCCCCGTCGATCTCGGTATGAACGCGTGTGAGGTAGAGCCTGTCCGCGATTTCCATCCCGTAGCCGTAGAGCTGGCTGCCGCCGATGATGAATGCTTCGTCACTCGAGACCGATGCGAGCTTCACTGCCTCATCGACGCCCGGTACGACGTCCGCCCCTTCTGCTTTGTAGCCTGGCTGGCGCGTCACCACGATGTTCCTGCGACCCGGAAGTGGCTTTGACTTCTCTGGGAGCGATTCCCAGGTCTTCCGGCCCATGATCACAGGCTTGCCCATCGTTGTATCGCGAAAATATTTCCACTCATCGGGGAGGTGCCAGGGCATGGTTCCGCCTTTCCCGATGGCATTGCGTTCGTCTGCAGCAACAATAAGAGAAATGATCATGGTTGCACAACGTAACGGACATCTTTCACTGATGGGAACTGCTTGAGGTTCGCACTGAGCGACATCTGTACCGACGTCGAGTACTCCTGCGGATACATCTGCCCATCGAAGATCTCCTTGAACGACCGTGCGAGCTTCACCGTGGCCACACCGTTCTCAATCGTCACGCCGCGATAGTCGTCTTGAAGCATCGAGAGTCCGTCGCACTGGCGAGAGACCTTGTATTCGCCCCATTCGAAGAGCAACGTTCGAATCATCATATCTGCAGCTGCCGTCGTCTTGGGAACAGTCTTTTTCAACTGTTTGGTCGGCACCTCTGCCTCATACGATCCATCGTCGTCGTACTCGCAGAGGAGCAGAGACACCTCCATCGTCGGTGCACCCTGCGGGACATATGGATCGTCGAAGTGAATGGTTTTCAGAAACTCCGAGAAGAGTTCCTCCTGACGCTCATGACTCTCATCCCAGCAGTTGTACGAACGCGTGATCGCGAGCGTGCGCGTCGCATCGAAGGGGACAAACATGTACTTCGTCCCTTCGCATTCAACCCCTTCCCAGAACTCTCGCGCGGGGCGACCATCGACCGATGGAATTTCTTCCTCATCTCGCCAAGACATGCCAAGCGCCAGGTACTCCATCGGCCGATCGATAATCCCTACATTGATCACAAGATCACTCTTCGATGGGCGGCAGAAATCAAGGACTCCCGACATCCCGTCGCACCCCAGCTCTTCCACGTCCGGCAAGACATAGGCAAGCATGATCGCTTTCTTGGAATGCCATCCTCCTTCGGTGTATGTGTCCGGCACACTGACACCGCCTGGTGCAGCACTGAAGAGTGAACCAGGATACGAGATCTCAACGCCTTCGAGCACACCTGGCACACTATAGAGTGTTACGTTGTCACCATCAGCTAACCCCGCAAACCAATCCATCGATGTTTTCCCTGTCTCGAGGCGATAGATCATTTCGGCCATTTCGCCTCGTGTTAACGCCTGGTCAAAGCTTCCGACGGTCGGCGGAACGGCATGGCTCTTGAGAAGCGCTAATGAATAGGGAAGAAACCATGTGTCCTGCTCCCCCCACCACCCCGAATAGTCTTCCTTATCGATCTCCAGCCCATATGCATTCGCGGCAATCTTTGCGGCCTCAGCGTAGGTAATTAGATTTCCCGGTTGGAACGTCCCATCGGGATACCCGCCAATGATGCCGCGGCAACGAGCCCGATGAACTACTTGTGCATACCACGCGTTGTACGGGACGTCGGGAAACGGCGCGATCTTGCAGACTGGACCATCGTCCTCGAGCACACCCATAAGAATCTTTGTAAACTCCGCTCGGTTGATTGGCTGGCTAGGCTTGAATGTACCGTCCGAGTAGCCCTGGACGATCCCCTGTTCTTTCACATATTTGATCGCGGGATAGTACGAATGACACCCGCCGACGTCGGAGAACCAGCCATCTTCCCACCCATCGGCATTACACCCCGTGGTTGCGAACGCGGGAGCTGCGAAGGCGAGTGATGAAAGCACCGCGGCGGCGGACAGAGGAAGAATGAGGCGCATGCCCGAAAGCATACCCATCCCCTTTAGACGGCGATAGGAGCCTTGATGGCCGGATACGGATCGTAGTTCTCGAACAACACGTCCTCGAATTGGAAATCCTCAAGGCGCCGGATGCCCGGGTTAAGCTTGAGTGTCGGGAGCGGCTTCGGGTCGAGCGCGAGCTGCTCGCGCACCTGGTCGAAGTGGTTGTTGTAGATGTGCACATCACCGAAGGTGTGGATGAAATCCCCCACTTGTAATCCACACACCTGGGCAATCATGTGCGTGAGGAGACTGTAACTGGCAATATTGAACGGCACGCCAAGGAACGTATCGGCACTGCGCTGGTACAGCTGGCACGAGAGCTTGCCGTCGGCGACGTAGAACTGGAACAGCGAGTGACACAGTGGAGGGGCCGTCTTTTTGTGCGACGCAACGTCCACCGGGTTCCACGCGCTGACAATGATGCGGCGCGAGTCGGGATTTTTCTTGATCAGCTCGACCGCGTCGCCCAACTGATCGTAGATTTTGCCATCCGGCCCTTCCCATCTCCGCCACTGCTTGCCGTACACAGGGCCCAAATCGCCCCACTGCTTGGCAAACACGGCGTCACTCTTCAGCTTCTCGATGTACGCTTTCTTCTCCTCCGTCCAACGCTCGGAGTACATCGGGAACTTCTCCGTCAGCTTGTTCGCAATGAGGAAATCCTGGAACGGCCACTCGTCCCAAATGTGCACGTCGTGGTCCGCGAGGTACTTAATGTTCGTATCACCGGCGATGAACCAAAGGAGTTCATGCACGATCGCCCTCACCCCCATCTTCTTCGTTGTGAGGAGCGGGAAACCGTCGGCCAAATTCACGCGAAACTGATACCCGAATACGCTCTTCGTCCCCACTCCCGTTCGGTCGGACTTGTCGTACCCATTCTCCATGATGTGCCGAAGGAGGTCTAAATATTGTTTCACGGGATGAGCTTATAGCTTCTAGGAGCTAGGAGCTAGGAACGTCCTAGAAGCTAGCTCCTGACCCATCAATCTGCTATACTAACAGCAAGAAACAAACATCATGATCGAACGCGATCCCACGATCCGGCATAAGCACGAACAATCTCTTTCTGAGCTGCACGACACGCTCTCGATGGCGGTGTTCAACGGCGCATCGGAGGAAGAAATCATGACGCTCCAGGAACAGATCCGACTGCGCTGCGGGGACATATTTTAATTGACAACGTACCGGGCCGCTGAGAGGATTGCAGCATGAGTATCTACGCAGAATTCAAGGAATTCGCCGTCAAAGGCAATGCCGTCGAACTTGCGATCGGTGTGGTCATCGGCGCGGCCTTCCAGAAAATCGTGAACAGCTTGGTGAACGACATCATCATGCCGCCGATCGGCGCGCTCATGGGCAACGTCGATTTCGCCAACCTGTACCTTCCGCTGACGCTGACGGAATCCAGCTCGCTCGCCGACGCAAAAGCACAGGGCCTCCCCGTGATCGCCTACGGTTCGTTCATCAACGTGATGATCGAATTCTGCATCGTCGCCTTCGCGCTCTTCATGATCGTGAAGATGATGAACAGGCTGCGGAAGGCGTAAGAAGAGAGGAAGGAGACGAAGATAGAAGTGGCGAAGGCGTAAACCAAGCCGCAGCCAGAGACTGCTGCTGCTAAAATCCACGAAATGTTTTAGCAGCGCCCCTCTGTGGGCGCGGCACTAAAGATTACGATCCAAATGTAAAGGCATACGCCTCGACACCCGCCCCCATCAAGCGAAGCTCGAGATCGTGCTCGCCATACTCTCCGTCGTAGAGCTCAAAGAGATCATCGCGGTCGACCATGAACTTCTTCACCATGACGCCATCGATCCACACTTCAGCTTCGACGGGTGCGATGCCATCAGCTAAACCGAGCACCAAATTGATTTCGCTCCCCACCCACCGCATGCGAATCGCCCCTGTGTCGCTGCGGAGCGTCTGCTGCTCGCGATCAATGAGTTGCCAATCCCCCACGAGCGCGTAGCGGTTCATCTGGAGCGACTGTGGCGCGACGTACGTCACGATGTCATCATCCGGATCACCCTGCGCGTTCTGGAGCGCGGGCCAGCTGCGCTCACCCAGGTATGTCTCGGGGGAGCGGTCACGTCCGGTCCTTGTGCCTTCGCGCGATGCATCAACCTCGACATCCACGTCTGCCATCCCGCCCATATCCGCGCCGGCTTCTTGCAAGAGGCTCGCAATCGCAGCATCTGTTTCGTCGTAGTCGCCCTCGCCGAAGTGCGTGTATCGCACGTAGCCGTCGGCATCGATGAGGTACTTCGCCGGCCAGTAGCGGTTCGCGAAGCTCTGCCAGATTGCATAGTCGTTGTCCTGCACCACCGGG
>CAYQJY010000022.1:0-14448 GCA_964418005.1 uncultured Candidatus Peribacteria bacterium | reverse complement strand
GTGGTTGATGTCAGACATCGAAATCGATTGGTTCCATGATGACGGGTCGGCGCGGCTTCGCTACGTGAAACATCGGCGCGGTGCAGACGCCGAAGAATGTTGGTTTCTGCAACCCGCCCCATTCACTACCCTCGACGAATGCGTATTCTGACTATCGTCGGATTGGAACTCTACGCACTCGCTCTCGCGGGAGTGCAGTACCTGAACGGTGTGCGGACCGATGAAGCGAAGTATTTGCTGAATATCCCGTATCCGCATCCGCCGCTCGTGCGTTCCATCCTTGGGTCCTTTGATGGATGGGCATGGCAGGAGCTTGGTGCACGCATCCTCTTCGCGACGCTCATGGTCCAGGCCGTGTGGATCGTGTGGGATATGGGCCGAGCATTGAACGTACCTGCACGTCTCTCGCTCGCCGCGCTGTGGCTCGGGTCGGCGAGCGTCGTCCTTCAAGCGGGGACGATCATGATGGCACTGATCACCGCACTCGAAGCGATCGTGTTCCTGTGGCTGCTCTCCAGGCCGCTTGAGAGCCTTCCTGGCGCTGCCACCATAGGCTTCCTATGGCTCGTGACGCTCTTTTCCGCACTCCAAGGCGTTCTTCTTACTCCACTCGCGATTGCTGTCCTGCGACTGCGCGGTGAGAAATGGGGGGCAGTAGCATGGTATGTCGGCGCACCACTCATACTTGTTACTCTCTACGTTCTTGGTAACCCACTCATTCTCGCAAGCGTCGGGTTACAGGCAGGAAAAGATGCAGCGGACACGGTCACGACGCGCACGCTCGGTGTGTTCTGGGTTCTGACGCTCGCGGGCAGCGGCATAGGGAGTGTTGTCGGCATCGCGGGTCTCATCCTCAAAAAGCACTGGTTCATTCTCGCGTCGTTCGCGCTCGTCCTCCTCTACGTCTTCATCGGTCGCTACGACTACTACGCGATCCTCTTCCTGCCATTCTTTATCACGGGGGCAAAACACCTGTACCGACGTATGCCAATGCTCGCAGTACCCTTCGCAATTGTGCTCGTATTTTGTACCGCGCTCCTCCTGACGCATCATGTGCCGCCCCTCATGGAGCGCAGTCCAGCCCGCGATACTTTGAAACAGCTCGGTTCCGAAACGATTTTGCTCAAAGGCTCCTTCGGTCACGAATGGCAGTATGAAGCCGCGCCCGGGCAGGACGTACGGCTCTACGCGCCTGAGATCGAATCGCAGGCGTCCATCGTTGTGTGCAATGATGAGTGTGGCGCGCTTGAAAAGGAATGGGAGCAGCTGGATGGACTGCCGTTCAGTTTGTGGATACGGAAGTAATTAAACCCCGTAGTATTCCCTATACCCTTCGACTCCTCGCTTCGCTCGTCGCTCAGGGCAAGCCATCAGATGTTGTAGTAAGAACGGTACCATTCGACGAATTTCGGAACTCCTTCTTTGATCGTCGTCTTCGGATTGTACCCAAGCTTCGCGCGGGCCTTCGAGATATCCGCTGCGCTCTTCACGGCGTCGCCCTTCTGCATCGGCAGGAATTCGAGCTCTGCTTTCTTCCCAACGGTCTCTTCGATCATGCGCACGTAGTCCATCAGCTCTTCCGTCTGGCCGCAGCCGAGGTTAAAGATTTCTTCGTCATAGTTCTTATCGATCGCAGCGACCATGCCGTCGACGATGTCATCGACGTACGTGAAGTCGCGTTGCATCTTCCCTACGTTGAAGATCGGGAGCTTCTCGCCCTTCAGAAGTTTCTCCGTGAAGAGGAAGAGGGCCATATCGGGGCGACCATACGGTCCATACACGGTGAAGAAGCGGAGTCCTGTGACGTTCGTGCCGTAGAGCGAGTGGTAGACGTGCGCCATATTCTCGTTCGCCTTCTTGTTCATCCCGTAGAGCGAAACTTGGTCATCGACCATATCGTCTTCCGACGATGGGAACTTCGTGTTTCCACCGTAGACCGAGCTTGTCGAGGCATAGATGAGTCCATCGATGTTCTGCAAGCGGACTTCGTCGATGACGTTGAAGAATCCTTTGATATTTGTATCGACGTACTCCTCCGGATGATCGTACGCATAGCGCACACCCGCCAAGGCTGCGAGGTGCACAACGCGGTCAACGCCTTTCATTGCCTTCGCAACGGCTTTTCGATCGAGAATATCGCCCTTCGCGAACGAAAACTTTGGATGTTTCTTCAGGAGGGCAAGGCGTGCTTCTTTCAGGGAAGGGTCGTAGTACGGATTAATGGTGTCGAAACCAATGATTGCATCACCCCGCTCGAGGAGCTGCGTGCACAGGTGGAACCCGATGAATCCCGCCGCTCCTGTTACGAGTATCTTCATAGGTGAATCGTATCACATACGCACGCCTACGCAGTGGTAGGTAAGTCCTGCAGCTTCCATTTCATGCAGTTCGTAGACATTGCGCGCGTCAAAGAAGTTCTTCCCTTTCATCCCCTTCGCAACTGCGCCAAGGTCGATGCCACGGAACTCGTCCCACTCCGTGAGTAAGACAACGGCGTCCACATTGACTGCGGCAGCGAGAGGTGAGACTGCGAATGCCACTGTCGATGGCAGAAGGGGGGTGGCACGTTCGATCGCCGCTGGGTCATAGGCCGTCACCGTGTGGCCTGCCTTCGTGAGTGCATGGATCACATCGATGCTCGGCGCTTCGCGCATGTCGTCGGTCTTGGGTTTGAACGCGAGGCCCCACACGGCGACGTGAGACTTTGCCGGTAGATGTATGAGGAGGTGGGCGATGAAGCGCTCGCGTTGGTGTTTGTTGATTTCGTCCGTCGCCTTCACGAGGGGCATGGGGATGCCGTACTCCTTCGCCGTCGCCATCAGTGCTTTCACGTCCTTGGGGAAACAACTGCCGCCGTAGCCGATGCCAGCATGGAGGAAGCGAGGGCCGATGCGGCTATCGAGCCCGAGGCCTTGCGCGACGTCGCGGACGTTCGCTCCGGTTTTCTCGCAGAACTCCGAGAGCATGTTGATGAAACTGATCTTCGTCGCCAGGAAGGCGTTGGCCGCGTACTTCACGATCTCTGCGCTCTCACGGCCCATGAAGACAATCGGTTTCCCGACCCGTGTAATGGGCCGATAGATTTCCTCGATGATTTCTTTGGCCCAGGGCGTTCCATGAAGCCCCACCACGATTCGTTCAGGCATGAGTGTATCGCTCACAGCCATGCCTTCGCGGAGGAATTCAGGGTTGCTGACGACAGGGATCTCATGCGTGACACCGCGGCTTTGCAGGATCTTCGCCATGCGCTCTTCACATTTCTTTCCTGTTCCTACAGGGACAGTCGACTTGTTCACGAACACGATGTTCTTCGGGGCATGCGTCGCGACCGTATCGGCCACGGCGAAGACCGCCCTTAGGTCTGCTTTCCAGTCTTCATCCGGGGGAGTCGCAACGGCCGAAAAGATGATCTCGACGTGGGGCAGGGCGGACGCCAAGTCGGTCATGAAATTCAGGCGCTTGCGTTCGAGCCCTTGCTTGATGAGCTCTTCCAATCCTGGCTCGAAGATAGGGGATTCACCCTTCTTCAATTTCTCGATCTTCGCAGCGTCGATGTCGATGCCCGTCACCTCATGCCCCAACTCTGCGAAGCACGCAGCGGTGACGAGTCCTACGTAGCCGGTGCCTACTACTGCGATTTTCATGCTGGGGGAGTTTACCTTAGAAAGAGCAACTCTCTGGTATATTGATAATACAATTAAAATGCTGTATAATATAACAAATGCCACAAACACCAGAACGACCTTCAGCAAGCCAGCCCGTGGTGCCGGAAAAGGGCGGACAGACCCCTCCGAACACTGACGCGAATCTTCTCAAAACCATCCGAGATAAATCGTTAGATATGTCCGACCGGGCATCCGCGTTTATGAAACTCGCTCAATCCGATACTAAGGAATCCCGGGTGGTTGCAGCGAAGCGCGCATGGGAAGCACCGCTCGCAGTGCAGTACCAATTGGCGAAGGATTCCGATAACGGCGTGCGTGAAACGTTGGCGTGGTCCACGAATGACGGTGATGTCTTAAGGATCCTGTCGACGGATCGGGAGAAGTCCGTCCGCGTGTTTGCCGCTGCAAACAGGAGTTGCCCCTCGAAAAGCGTGCAGTCGTTCCTGATGAACCCCGCTACGCCGATCGATGATGCGGATACGGTGGCGGATGCGACGAAAGATCCCGAGGTGCTGCGGGTCATGGCCACTCATCCCGTCGATAAAATTCGCTATCACGCCGCCGCTTCGTACAACACGCCCGCCGAAGTTCTCACGACGATGGCGAACGATTCGAACGATGGTGTCCGCTGGGCCGTTGCTCGCAATGAGAAAACGCCCGAATCGTCGTTGCGGCGCTTGGCGACGGATAAGCATCCGTTCGTTCAAGAAAGCGCGAAAGAAGGATTGAAGAGGATCGAGAAAGAAAAGAGGAGCGGGCGTTGAGAGTACGAAAAAAGCCCCTGACGGGGCTTCTCTCGTGTAAGTGCGATGCAGATTACAGATCTTCTCCGCGGACGGTCTTGCGGCCGTTCGCGTTGGCGCGCTCGATGGCCTTGGCCAAGAGGGACTCGCCGAGTCCGCTGACGAAGTCAGCGAGGTCTCCGGAGGCCATCATGTCCTTGCCGTTGACGTACTCCTTGATTTTGGAGGCGACAATGACGCCAACCTTACCCGCGTTGAACGCGAGCAGATCGGAACCGCGGACAGTCTTGCGGTCGTTGGCCTGAGCGGCCTTCACAGCGAGACCCAGCCACATCTCAACATGTTTGCTGAGGTGCTCCGGGAGATCACCGGCGGACATCATGCCCTTGCCGTTGACCATTTCCTTAACCTTGGAGGCTACGACGTAGCTCATGGGGGAGGGAGGGGAGAGGGTAAAAAACTAACGCGGAGGGATTCTAGGCGCCCGGAACACCCCCCGGCAAGCCCCATTTGGGCAATGTCTTAAAAATTCGGTGGAGAATAAGGAATCCATTCAATTGAAGGATCGCCATCCGGACACGCGGTAGTAGATGGTTGATTGGCTATAACATGGGGTTTTAGCGCTTCAAATGGCGGAGAGGGAGGGATTCGAACCCTCGATCCCGTTTCCGGGATACACGATTTCGAGTCGTGCGCTTTCGACCACTCAGCCACCTCTCCGTGGCGCCGGGGAGCATACAGGAGGGGAAATCCTGAGGGAAACGAGGTTTTTTCCTTATACTCGCCACATGCGCATCACGAAGTTCGGTCATTGCTGTCTCCTTATTGAAGAGGGTGGTTTGCGGATTCTGACGGATCCGGGAAATTTGTCGGAGGGTCAGAACGCCGCGATGGATATTGATGTCGTGCTCATCACGCACGAGCATGCGGATCACTTTCACACCGAGTCGGTACAGGCTGTGTTGAAAAATAATCCGCAGGCAGTCGTCATCACGAACACCGCTGTTGGAAAGTTGCTCGAGAAGTTCGGTGTGAAGTTTCAATGCGTGGAGCACGGCGAACATTTCATTCAAGGCGACGTGCGATTTGAAGGACACGGCGAAGAGCACGCAGCGTTCCACTCATCGATTCCGAACGTGCAGAACACGGGCTACCTCGTCGCTGAAAAGCTCTTCTTCCCGGGGGATGCCTTCACGGTTCCACGTATACCCGTCGACGTTCTCGCATTGCCTGTCGCTGGCCCATGGATGAAATTCTCAGAGGCAGTCGACTACGCCGTCGCGACGAAGACGAAGACAGCATTCCCCGTGCACGAAGGCATCATGAAATCGCCGGGGTTCATTATTCAGCGGATGGGGACGGTGCTGGAGTCTCTGGGCATTCGATTCGTTGCTCTCACAGAGGGGCAGACGGCTGATTTTTAACGGCAAATTGGTGGCATAGGATTTTCGGCCGGGTACTCTAAGCGTCTCCATGGCGAGCAATAAAGCCGTCATCGGCGTCTACCTGCGCGCGTGTCGACCGCATGTGTTTATTTTGAGTGTGTCGCTCCTGTTCTTCGGGATCGGATTTTTCTGCAGCACTACCGTTGCGTCGATCATCTTCAGTCAGATCGTGAACGCGCTCTCCGATGCGAGTGCTCCGCGAGAGATCGTGTTCAACAAAGTGGTCGTGCTGTTCTTGTGGTTGTGTCTCAACTACGCAGTATTTAACTTCGGGTACCGCGTCGGTGATATTACTCTGACCAAAGGCCAGGCACGCGTGTTGCGTGATCTCACGGCCTACGCGTTCTCCGCGATACGCGTGCAGTCGCTCACGTTCTTCGAGAATGAGTTTACCGGAGGTCTCGTCGCGAAATCCCGAAGGTTCGTCGCGTCGTTCGAAAAAATCCACGATCGATTCGTGTTCGGGTTCTTCATGATCACGATCAACGTCGTCGGTATCTCGGCGACGCTCCTCTGGACGTCACGCCTCATCGGAATGATCTTCATCGGGTGGGCGCTCGTCTATATCGCCCTGTCGTACTATCTCATGCGCTGGCGCGAGGTGACCGATGTCGAGGAGAGTGAGCAGGATTCGAGAATCACCGGTCAGCTCGCCGATGCCCTCACGAATATCCGTGCTGTGCAGGCCAGCGCGATGGGGGATGTCGAAGATGTCCGCTTCCGCGATGCCGCGTACGCAGAGTGGAGGGTCCGCAAGAAGGCCTGGGGCCGCCATACGACGATCTACGCGATCCAGGCCGTACTCGTCGTTGCCCTCGAGGCGCCAGTCATTTACCTGTCGCTCCTGCTCTGGAGGCAAGGCACGTTCGACGTGGGCGAGGTCGTGCTTATTCACACTCTCATCCTCGCGTGCACGCGGCACATCTGGGATCTCGGCCGCGCGATGAAGGACGTCGCGAGAGCGCTCTCGAGCTCCCGCGAGTTCGTAGAAATCCTCCAGCGGGTTCCGGACATACGCGATACGGGCGATCGCACACTCGGTCGTGCGAAGGGCGACGTGCGTTTCGATAACGTGCACTTCGCGTACATTTCCGGGTCGCCAGTACTACGCGGATTCTCTCAGCACATCGCACCCGGAGAGAAAATCGGCATCGTCGGACGGTCCGGTGCGGGCAAGACGACGCTCACGAAGCTCCTGTTGCGATTCGTGGAACCGACGGAAGGAACCGTGACGATCGATGGAACAGATCTGCGCACAATGCAGCTCAATGAACTGCGTGCTGCAATCGGATTCGTACCGCAAGACCCCATGCTCTTCCATCGAAGCCTCCGCGAGAATATTGCCTATGCGAAGCCAGAAGCGTCACGGCACGAGGTGGAGGCCGCAGCCCGCAAGGCGCACATCCACAATGTGATCGCGGCGTTGCCCAAGGGCTACGACACGCTCGTTGGCGAACGTGGTGTGAAACTTTCCGGCGGGGAACGTCAGCGCGTGCTCCTTGCCCGCGTATTCCTCCAAGATCCATCGATCGTCCTGCTCGACGAACCCACCAGTGCGCTTGATTCAGAAAGTGAGCGGATTGTGCAGGAGAATTTGCGTGCGCTCATGGAAGGTCGAACGACGCTCGCGATCGCACACCGCATCTCGACCGTCCGCGCGATGGATCGAATCATTGTGGTAGAGAAAGGACAGATCATGGAAGAGGGGGCACATGATGAGCTGCTCGCCAAGAAAGGCTTCTACGCAAAGCTCTGGGAACACCAGGTGAACGGGTTCTTGCCGGAGGAGGATTAACCCCCTCGCGCCTGTCTTTTTAGCTCTGCGTCAATGATCCCTCGGCGCAGCCAGTCCTGAGTTGTGACGAAGGGCTCGAGGTGACAGTTAGCCCTCTCTTGCTTGCCGTTTCAGCTCCGCATCGATGAAATCCTGGATGTCGCCATCCAACACGGCTGTCGTATTGCTGGTTTCGTGTTCTGTGCGCAGGTCTTTCACCATCTGATACGGGTGTAGGACATAGCTGCGGATTTGCTGGCCGAAGTCGGCGGACTGGGAGGCGCCTTTCAGCTCCTGATTCTTCTCCATCTTCTCCGCCTCGCGGCGCTCGATGAGTTTTGCCATGAGCATGTTCGTCGCGCGTTCGCGGTTCTTGATCTGGCTTCGCTCGGTTTGACACGACACGACGATGCCCGTCGGCGTGTGCGTCATGCGGATTGCGGAATCGGTCTTGTTCACGTGTTGACCACCGGCACCACCACTGCGATATGTATCGACGCGCACTTCGTTCCAGTTGATCTCGATCGCGCCCGCGTCTTTGATTTCCGGCAAGACTTCCACGAGGGCAAAGCTTGTTTGTCGCAGGCTCTTTGCATTGAACGGGGAGAGGCGGACGAGGCGATGCGTGCCCTTTTCGCACTTCAGGTAGCCGTACGCTGGGTCGCCTTCCACGAGGATTGTGACCGATTTGATGCCGGCTTCTGCCCCATCCGTCTTTTCCAAAATTTCCGTCTTCCACTCCATGCGTTCGCAATAGCGAAGGTACATGCGCAGGAGGAAGCCCGCCCAGTCCTGTGCCTCGGTGCCGCCCGCACCACCGCTGATCGAGACGTACGCGTTGCAGTGGTCGAACTCTCCACTGAGGTAGAGCATCGGTTGAATGACTTCCCACTTCTTCTCTGCCTTCTCCACGTCGGTCGCCAAGCCCGCAAGTTCGTCGGCACTCGCCATCGGTACCAATTCCAAAAGATTCGAAACTTCCTCGTGCAGGTCGCGCACCGGTTCCCATGTTTTCTTCAGTCCGCGCAGCTCGCCAAAGAGCGCCGTCGCAGCTTTCTGGTCGGCGTAGATATCGGGGGATGAGGCCTTTGTCTCTAGCTCTGCAATTTTCTCCGGAACCTTCCGGGCCTCAAAGAGAGTCCTTCCCCGTCGAAACGGCTTCCTTCAGCGCCTGTAATTTTTGGAGGAGTTCTTCCATGGGGGAGAGGACTGGACGAAGCTTATAGCTTCTAGGAGCTAGGAGCTAGGAGATGGGGGTTTTAGAAGCACCCCTTCGAGGTGCGGGCCAAAAGGGTTCCAGCAGCGCCCGTCCCTGGGCGCGGGGCATTCATTGACGTACGCTTGAGCGTACGCTATCATGCAACCATGAATAAAACGATGACCGCCACGCAGGCCCGGAAGAATTTTTATAGCGTTCTCAAGGCTGCTAAGCGCCCAGGGGGATCGGTCATGATCACTCATAAAGGATTACCCGAAGTTGTTGTTATGTCTTTCGATGAATTTGAAGGGTGGATGGAGACATTCGATATTATGTCCGATCCAGACCCTTCTCTTGCCAAGGATATTCGCGAGGGCATCAAAGAAATGAAATCGGGGAAACGGCCGAAAAACGTCGTTAGTCTGGATACTCTGAAAAAGAAGTACAGCGCGTGAGCATGTATACGGTGGTCGTAAAACGGAAGGCCGAGAAGGAAATAGACGCTTTACAAAGGAAAGAGCGGAAACGCGTTATAGATGCATTTAATGTTCTTCGGGATAATCCTTTCGTAGGGAAAAAGCTGGAGGGTGAGTATGAAGGTGCTCGGGTGTTGCGCGTATGGCCCTATCGCATTATCTATACAATTCATCGTGAGATCGTGACTGTGGCGGTTCTTCGCGTGGCCCATAGGCAACGTGTGTACGGAAAATAAAAAAGCCCCAGCCGAACGACGGCTTGCCGGGGGCAGAAAGGCTCTCGAAATTCTAAGGGTTTTCTGCTATACTGAGCAAAAACAAACATGTCCGAAACACCAGTCATTACCGCGCCGACGATTGAGCCGAATACGGACACGATTGTGCCTCGTATGGCCGTGCCGTTCTTCTCGTTTAGCGTGGTGCTTTTCGTTTCCCTTTTAGCATCGCAGACGTTTCTGCTTCCACGTCTCACGACGTTCACGGTAGGGAATGTAAACGTGTCGGTCGACGAGGCACTCGTGTACGAGCGGCAACTCCGTGCAGAAGTGATCTCGCTCGAAGACGAACGTGATGCACTCGTGCTTCCGTACATCGATGACGCGCACGATGCATTGATGAAGGAGAAGCGCTCGACACCGACGGTGATCGATCTTCGGAAGCTCGTGGAAGATACGATGCGACACAGTGTCGAGAAGGTTGGCGCGTCCGTCTCGGTCGATGCTGTGCTGTACGAACACGCAACAAAGACTGTCACTGTGCGCGGCTCGGTGACCGATCCGAATCCTTCCAGCATGACGACGCTCTCCACGGCGGTCGATGCCGTTCGTGCGTTGCTGGACATAGCCGATCTCACGTCACCCGCACTGACACGCGAACCAATTGAAGGTGGGGGATACCGCTCGCCGTTCAAGTTTTCATTCACACTCCAATGACCAAGCCTTCGCTCCTGCTTCGGCTGGCCTCCGACCATGCGCTGGCCCTCATGCTCCTTGGAGCCGCCTTCTTTGCTGGTTCTGCAGGCCTCACGGCGGCCCACGTACTGAAGATCGCCGCGATGCGCGATATTGGGTTCCCGATCGCTGCCGAGGTCCAACCACTCCTGCAACGCAAAGGAATGCTGGAAGAGCAGGCGGAAGTCGCGAAGCTCCAGGCATCCGTCCGTGGCGATGCGTACCGCGAGATCTACGACGTCTACGTCTTACCCGAGAAGCCCGACAATGTTCGCACGCTCGCGATCCTCGAGAAGCTCCTCACACAATTGCAGAAGAAGGGCGTCGTGCAGTCCATCGAGAGCATCGAAGCAGGAAAGGCCGACACATCGTCCGTCGACTTCACCGTTGCGGTCATAGTGGAACCAGGGAAGGGAGATGCCTTCCTCGATCTCTTGGATCTCAGCGGGGTGCTCACCGTGAACGATGCGTTCACGGAACAGGAGCGCGGCGTGCTCCTCACTCTCACGGAACGTGAGAACCCAGCAGTCATCGCTGCGGTCGAGCAGTTCCTCAGCGGCGACCTTCTTCAGTACGCCAAGGTCCCACAACTTGCAGAGTCGCAACTTCTCAAGTCTGTCGGGACTGTGCAATTCGAATCCGACTTCCGCGCACTCGTCGATTCCTCACGCCTGCGGTCCTTCGCCCAGACGGCCCTCCTCCTCGATGAAGGCGACGCGTCGCTCTGGCCACTCCCACTCATGACGGTCGAGCGTTCCCACTGGGAACACGTGGACGGCGCAGAGCATCTCACGGTCCTCCTGCGAGCCCACGGAAAAGGCGAGGTTCGGTAATGGTTGAGGTTCCCGATGGTTGTCATGCCTCGATACGATTTTGCGCGACGCAAAATCACTCGGCATGACAATACGATGCTATCAAGGCTGTCATACCGAGTGTTCGGCGCTGCAGCGCCGAATGTACCGAGGTATGACAGAGGACCGCGATTGTTTGACTAGTATTAGCCGATTCCGTACAGTATGCCTCGTTTTCCCCCATCCATTTTTTGCGTCAACGCACCCCGCCCGGACGATTCCAGAAGCCGCTTGAGAAGCGTCCTCGCATGAACGACCAGATCAACGTCGCCGAAGTCTTGCTCGTCTCCGACGACGGCAAAGCGGAGAAGTTGTCGATCGACGAAGCGCTGGAGCGCGCACGCGCAGCCGAACTCGATTTGATCGAAGTGTCACCGAAGGCCGTGCCACCGGTCGTGAAGATCGAAGACTTCGGGCACTTCCTCTACGCACTGCAGAAGAAGGAAAAGAAGCAGAAGAGTGGCAGCAAGCAAACCGAGACGAAGATGCTTCGCTTTGGATTCCGTACCGAGAAGCACGACCTCGATCGCTTAGTCGAGCGCGCCAGGGAGTTCCTCGGCGAGCGCCACCTCGTGAAGTTCGTCGTCCGTCTCCGCGGTCGCGAGCTTAGTAACAAGGACTACGCCATTCAGAAATTGAAGGGTCTGTTGAAGGAACTGGAGAATGACGCCGAAATCGAGCAAGACGTGAAACCGCAGGGGCGCGACTTCTTTGCCGTCGTACGGCCAAAAAGATCGTAAAAACGGCCTTGCATACCGTGTAACCTTCCCTATCCGCGCCCACGAAGGGGCGCTGCTGCATCTGAAATGCATGAAAAATGCTATTATTCGTGATTAATTCGGCTTGCGTATCATGTAACCTTGCTTATACTTTCGCGCACCAATGCCGAAGATGAAATCCCACAGCGGCGCAAAAAAGCGAATCCGGAAGACGGGTCGGGGCAAGCTGGCGATGAAGCGCAACAGCCGCAACCACCTGTTGCAGCAGAAGAGCAAGAAAGCGAAGCGCCAGAATCGCACGCTCGTTCTTGATCCCACGAACGTCCCGCACGTTCGCCACATGGTTCCGTACCTCTAACCCCTCGACTCCGCTCGGGGTGACAATTCTCCACCACTATGCGCGTTAAACGCGGCATCGTCCGCCACCGTCGGCACAAGAAGATCAAGAACCGAGCCAAGGGATTCCAAGGCCTCGGTCACTCGACGTTCGTGAAGGCGAAGGAGCGACTCATCAAGGCTGGGCAGCACTCGTTCATGGATCGCCGAAAGAAGAAGCGCAACTTCCGCAACCTCTGGACGGTGCGCCTCAACGCTGCTGTGCGCGATGCGGGGAGTAAGTACTCGGTGTTCATCGGGCAACTCAAGAAGAAAGGCATCACCCTCGATCGAAAAGTTCTCTCCGAGCTCGCCATCAATGAGCCTGCGGTGTTCAAGAAGCTCGTGGAAACGGTAACCAAGTAAGTCATGGTTCGAGGCTCACGGCTGCAGCCGTTCGCACCTCACCATGACGAGGAAGCCTCGAACCATGACGCGTTCAGTCGTTCTCCGCGTTGTCAGGGTGAGCTTGCCGAACCCTCCCGCCGAGTGCTTTGTAGTAGAGCGTGATCGAGAGGAGCCAGAGGACGAGGGCAAAGGTATCGAGGAATGCGGTGATGGCGGGGATGACGTAGAGAATAACGGCATCGTCTCTGACGGCTCGTAAGATCGCCTCAACGGCGAAGCTCGGTGCCCAGAGCAGCGCAAGCAGTACGACAACGGCGATGGTCCACCAGAAGCGTCCTTTCGTGAGTGCTGCGCTTCGTGCCAATGCCGGGCGGAAGGAGATGCGCTCGTACACAACGACCATCGGTGCGAGGACCGTGCGGAGGAGGAAGAGCAGCGGGGGGAGCGCGAGGAAGGCTCCCAGGGGGTAGATCCAGGGGTAGTTCTGGATCAGGGCAGCACTGGTGAGGTTCTGTTCGCCGGTAATGACGAGCGTATAGAACGCAAGTGCGCAGAATGGCAGCGCCCAGAGGAGGGTGATGCACGCGCGGAGGATATCGGTGAGGAGGAGAGGAATGATCAAGCCTCGTGCTTGTGCCTGTACAGCCGTAAATGATGTTCGCAAGCGTCCCGCCTTCGCCTGCAAAAGCCGTTTCCCAACGGTGAGCGTGCACGCGACACCCCACGTAAGCACAACGATCGCAGCGACGTGCAGCACGACGAGCACTGCGATTTGCTGTGGCTGCTCTGCCTCGAACGGGAGTTCGAGATAGTTCATCACGAGCATCGGCAGGAAGATCAGCAGGAAGGTGCTCCTGAGGAGTGCTGGCTGCCGCCAGAAGAACGTCCAGGCGCCTGCGACGAAGCGGAGGACGGCTACCATGGCTCAGCGTTTGACGCGGATGAATCCCGAGACCGGCAGCACCTCGAGTTTCTTCTCATCTTTCGAGAGCTTGTCGAAGAGGAGGTTCACGCCGAGCGCGTCGGCTGCCATGTGATTGCACTGAATCAGGTTCACGTTGTGCTTCTTGCCGATTTCGACCTCCTTCTCAGTGAAGTGCATCGCGAGGATTGTCCCGACGCCTGCGGCAGCTTGCTGTTCAACGAGTTCCTCCGGGCCGTTCGTTCCGCCTGTGAACTCCGTCGCCACGACCTTACCGGGACGACTGGAGCTGGATCCGTTTGCAATGAAGGCTGGACTGCCACGGAGTGCATAGTGGTCGTATTCCTCGATGTCGTGGATAGCGTTGATGATTTCCCCGAGATCGTCCCATTTCTTCTGGACGATGTGCTTCTCCATGAAGCGCCAGACGAGGTTGTCGGTCACGGTGTGGCAAGTGAACATCGGGATGCCGAGCAGCTCTGCTGCACGGACGTGCCGCAGGAAGTTATCGGCGTGGATCGTCCGCCAGATACGGTCCATGCGGGGCTTCAGGAGGAATTCAGACTGGTTCACCGGCACACCCGCGGCCAAGTACACGTCGGCCTGCAGCGGCATGACTTTTTCGAGGTCCACGAGCGCTCGGCCTTCCGGGTGGTGGATCATGATGCAGTCGATTTTTTCGCCGCGCTCGCGGAGGCGATCGGCGAGGAGGATCTCCGGTGTCTCGATATCGATGCCGACCATGATGCGCTTCACGTCTTCTTCGCCCGTGCCATGCAACATGCGCGAGTCGCCGTAGGGGTTCCACGTTCGCTCCTCGTCGAAGTAGCGCTTCTCCTTCCCTTCGAGTTTCTTCATCCTATCCGCTTGTTTTTTGAGGAGTCGGTCGATGTACTTTTTATCGCGCGGATCAGCTTCGATACCAATCTCAATCGTGCGTTTGTAGAGCTGTTTGAGCTTCATTTGGGAGGGGGCAGAAGTG
>CAYQJY010000021.1:0-14845 GCA_964418005.1 uncultured Candidatus Peribacteria bacterium | reverse complement strand
CGATGTCATCCAGACGGCAAACATCCTCCTCAAGATGATCGAATTCGGGAAGATCCAATCGTCGGAGGAATTGCGGAGAAGGGCCCGTTTGGCTGAGGCTGTAGGCCAAACCATGGCCGTGCGGTAACCGTGACTGGTATACTGCCCGCCATGGTGCTTCCGATCATCACCGGCGAGAGCTCCCCTATTTTGCGAACGAGAACGAAGCGCGTCGCGACGATCGGGAAGGACGTGCAGAAGCTGTTGAAGGACATGCAGGAGACGACCGTCGCCGCAGATGGCCTCGTGCTCGCAGCACCACAGGTCGGGAGCGAGCTGCGTGTGTGCATCGCGCGTATCAACGGCAAGCTCACGCCGCTCGTAAACCCGGAGATCACGTGGCGCAGCCCAACGACGGAGACAGCGGAGGAGGGTTGCCTCAGCCTCCCGGGTACATGGGTTCCTGTGTCACGTGCCGTCGAAATCACCCTGAAATTCCAAACGGCAAAAGGTGAGCTGAAGGAGCTGAAACTGAAGGATATGGACGCGAGGGTCGTCCAGCACGAAACGGACCATCTAGACGGAAGGCTGATCATCGACTACGTTTCTGCATCCGTCGTCCTATGACCGAAGAGCTAGAAGTCACCCTCCTTCGCCCTCGCAGAGCTCGGGCTTCGGCGGGCAGGTTATCGTCCCCCCTCCTTCATTCGCACAATGGCCAAAGAACTTGAAGTTATCATAGGGTTAGAGGTTCACGCGCAGATGAGTACGAAGACCAAGATGTTCTGCGGGTGCGACAACGATGCGTTCGAGAAAGCACCGAACACGACGGTGTGTGAGATCTGCATGGGTCACCCCGGTACACTCCCCGTCCCAAACAAGGAAGCAATCGCAAAAGCGGTGAAAGCGTCGCTCGCCATCGGCTGCGAGATCGCCCCGGATTGTCACTTCGATCGCAAGCACTACTTCTACCCCGACCTGCCGATGGGGTACCAAATCTCGCAGTACGATCACCCGCTCGCACAGCATGGTGTGGTGAAGTACGACCTGCGCGACGACAGTGGTCGTAGCACGCGCGAGGGTGTGTGCCGCATCCACCGCCTCCACATGGAGAATGATGCCGGCAAATTGACACACCAGGGCAGCAAAACGCTCTGCGACTATAACCGAGCCGGGACACCCCTCATGGAGATCGTGACCGAGCCGGATTTACGATCGAAAGAGGAAGCCGTCGCGTTCGCCGAAGAGCTCCGCCGGATCCTCATCGCCGTCGGTGCCTCTGACGCCGACATGTTCAAAGGCATGATGCGCTTTGACGCCAGTATCTCGCTGCGTGAAAAAGGAACGGAGAAACTCAACCCCCGCAGTGAGATCAAGAACCTCAACTCGTTCAAAGCACTCGAACGCGCGCTGCAGTACGAAGAGAAGCGTCTGCGTGCGCTGTGGGAAGAGACGGGCGGCCCCCTGAAAGGCAATATCACCGTCGGGTGGCAGGATGACGAAGGGAAAACGCGCATGCTGCGCGATAAAGAAGACGCGCAGGACTACCGTTACTTCCCGGAGCCAGACATCCCACCACTGCACTTCACGCCGGAAGAGGTCGCTGCCGCCCTCGCATCCCTCCCTCCCCTCCCTCGAGATTTGCGCAAGCGTTATACGGAAGCGGGCCTTGATGAAGCACAGGCCTTGCAACTCTTGGATGATTCCTCACTTAGCATGATCTTCGATGCGGTATGGAAGAAGACCGGCGACGCGAAGCGTACGTCAGGTCTTGTGCTCACGCAGCTCCAAGGTGCATTGAAAGCAGAGGAGAAGACGGCGGCAGATGGACCATCGGTCGAAGCCATCCTCGAACTCGTTGCAGCGATCGATGCGGGAACGATCTCCGCGAACGCAGCAAAAGAGGTGCTTCCGGCGATGATCCAGACCGGTAAGAGCGCACGTGCGATCATCGATGAGAAGGGGCTGAAGCAAGTGACGGACACTGGTGCCATCCAAAAGTTCGTCGACGACGCGATCGCCGCGAATCCGAAATCCGTCGAGGACTACAAAGCGGGCAAGCAGGCGGCGCTCGGTGCGCTTGTTGGATACGTGATGAAACAAAGTAAGGGATCTGCAAACCCGGCAACGGTGAATGACCTATTGCGCAAAGCACTCGGGTGATAGGCTTCCCCTATGCGCATTACCCCCCTTGTTCTCGGATCTCTCACTGTGCTTTCGTTGGCCGCCTGCAAACCAAGCACGACCACAAACACAGGACCGGGGCCGATCACGATTGGATGGCTTCTAGAGGACAAAGGTGAAAACAAGGCAGGCATGCACATGTCGTATCTCGCACTGCTCCTCCGAGTAGGTGGTGGCGTAGGCACCGTCGATATCGGATCCTACGCAGGATGTGGTGATGGCGAGGTTCCTTCTGATGGACCGCTCCTGACACTGACGTGTTGGTGGGCTGGCGGTGGCGACGAGTTCCAAGTGCGCATGGAAGGAACCGATACACTCTCGATCGATCACCGCATCCTCGATGAAGAAGGTCCTATCCCCGAATTCACACCGCTCAAGACGGTGACGATCCCGGAAGGAGAGGTTGTTACAGCTGCGCCTCTCCAGCGGAAATGAATCCTGCGATTGAAGGGTGATTTTTCAACATGCCCGCTTCGTCGTTTCTCGCCCTTTCTTGAACAACAAATATATTCACAAAACATTCTTTATGGCTTGTATATGCCAGATCCTTGCTCATTTTCAGAGGCTGAGTATGATAGCCAGATTTATCCAACAGGGTAAATCAAACACACAAGACACAGACAAACACTCGTTCTTTTACCCCGCCGTGCACCCGACCACAGACGTGGTGCACGGTCCCACCGACCGATCATGCACTACTCGCTTCGCGAGGGTACATGACTCGCAGAGAGAGCGATGGTCATCGTGACTCCGCGCTCGTTCCTCCCGGCCAATTTCTGCTTCCTTGCATATACTGGGCATAGGACACGTGATCATGGAAACTCACCCAAGGTGGCCATCGCCCTCTCTGCTCTGCAACGCCTCGTACGACGACGGTGAGGTGATCGTCGTGCGCGCCCCCCTTCACTCCCCAGTGTGACACATGCGCCCTTGTGCCGTGCTGCCACCGGTCCGGGGACCTGGTGTGGTTACCAGGATAAACAAGAAACCAGAGCAAGGCAGAGAATCGAGGGCTCCTCCCCTCAGTCCCCTTCCATATTCGCTCAACGCCACACGATGGCGTCGATAGCCCGGAAGTGCGGCAACCACCAACACAAAAAGGACCACGCAAGTGGCCTTTTTGTTAAAGCGCGAAAGAAAAACCTACGGTTTTTCCCTCCACAGAGTCCTCACCTTCGGCAAAGCCTCGGTTCGGACAGCGCTGCGGCGACTTTTTTTGTGTCGCTTCGCGAAATTCGACAAATTTGACATATAATAGATTATGGATAATATATATCTATCTGGCGCGGAAACGTCTTCCTTACGGAAGGTGGAAACTGAGCAATCAGTCTCTAGGGGTTCGATTCCCCGAAGACGGTCAAAAGCTAGATGTGCACAGTGTAGTGTAGGTGGGAGACGTTGATGGCCGTTCTTGTGGCGAATCGCGCCCGGAACCAAGCCGAGTCGGCAATGAAACACCACCCTTGCATATCGAACCGGATTGCCTTCGCCCTCGACCGAGGGAACCACGATCGATAATCCTGCTGGCGATGAAGTGTCGGAAAGGACGAGGGGGGTCACTCCCCCTCGTCCTGTTTTTTTATCGCAACTCACTCCTGCAGCCTCCTCCGCATCTCCTCCGCAGCCCGTGCCAATTCTTCCTGGGTGTTCGGTTGTAGACGCTCGAAGGACTGCATGACGCTCAGTGCGTGCACATCGCGGCCGTGATCCATCAGGTACTGCGGCGCATCGGTGATGTAATACTCTCCCGTCACGGGACTCGGGCCCATCTGCTCTAAGAACTCGATGAGGTCTTTGCAATCGAACACGTACATGCTCAGGTTCACTTCCGTGATCTTCCGCTCCTCGGGCGTCGCGTCTTTCTCTTCGACAATGCGCACGAAGTGACGATGTTCATTGCGAACGATACGTCCCATCCCGAAGGGGTTGTCAGCATTGCCAGAGCCTAGAAGCAGCGACGAATCGAACCGCTCGAATTCCTCTAGGAGAAGCCGCAACGACGCCTCCTGCATCAGCGGCGCATCGCCTGTAACAACGACCACCGGACCATCGTGATCTTTGATCGCGGGAATGCAGGACTTTACCGCATGACCCGTACCCTGAGGATTCTCCTGCATCACGAATTCCACGTTCGCGTAACTTGCGAGCGATGCCTTCACTTCGTCGGCCTTGTACCCAACCACGACAATGATGCGCGGGATCCCCGCGCGTTCGAGTGCATCGATGACGTAGTGAATCATCGGCCGACCGAGCATCGGAATAAGCACCTTCGGTTCTTCCGACTTCATGCGTGTGCCCTTGCCTGCGGCCATCACAATCGCGACGGGGGGTTTCATTCCGGGACAGTGTACAGGATCACCCTATTCCACCGCACCCAGGGACGGGTGCTGCTAAAACCTACAGCGTTCTAGCAGCGGCCCTCCGTGGCCGCGGCGTAATTACGACACCCGCGTCATGTACATCCCCGTCTCGGTGTTCACCTTCACGACATCGCCTTCGTTCACGAAGAGTGGGACGTTTACGGTAAGGCCAGATTCGAGCTTGGCAGGCTTATTGCCGCCCGTAGCCGTATCCCCTTTCACGCCTGGAATCGTCTCAATGACCTTCAGTTCCACCGTGGCCTTCAGCTGAATACCGATCGGGTTCTCTTCGAATACCAAGGCATCCACTTCGCCACCATCAACGAGATAGAGCGCAGCGTCGCCGAGGGCTTCCTCGGTGAAGGTGAACTGGTCGTAGGTCTCGAGATCCATGAACGTGTAATTCTTGTCGGCGTCCTTGTAGAGGAACTGACACTTGCGATAGCCGACGTCCGCCGGCTCGATCTTCTCACTTCCTTGGAAGTTCTTAGCAACGACAGCACCTGACTTTAAGTTACGCAGTTTGCACTGCATGTTCGCCTTGCTCTGACTCTTCCGCCCGAACTGCGACGAGAGCACGATGAAGGGCTCGCCATCGATCTGGATAGCGCGGCCGGGTTTGAGATCCGTAATGTCGTACATAGAGAAGAGAGGGCTGTAAGTCCGCCGAAGCCCGAATGGGCGAAGGCGGACGGGATTCTGCAGGGAGCCTCCTCCTCAGTCAACGTCGCCGCCCTTTTCTTCGCGCAAATCGCGGATTGCAGCACGAACAATCAGGGAGAGGCGGAAATCGGGAGCTGTAATACCTCCAGCGGCCGCGCCTCCGTCGGAACCGTCTGGCGTCTAGCTATTGAGCTCCTCGTACTTCACGAATTCATCGTAGAGCGCGCGGAGGATCATCCCCTCGTCGGGGTGATCGTGCAGCTTCCGCAGTTCGTAGGTGAGCTGATTCGTCTGCCCTGTGTACTGACTGTACACGAAGACGCGATCGAGGATCAGTGCGACCATCACATGAACTTCTTCAGCTGTGAGATGCGCGGGTGGCGGAACTGCCGGCATGTACGAACGCACGACGCGCGACACGGTACGCAGCGCGACGGATCCACTTCCCTCTTCGGTCGTCGCATCGTCTTGGAGCGTGTCGGCAACGCGCGTGAGACGCGAGATCACTTCCTTCTTCGTCGTCGGATCGATCTCCGTGTCTTCCGGCAGATCTTCGATGTACGGCGCGAGCGTTTCCAGACCTTCCTCAATAGCCTTTTGATCGCCTTCTGCTGCGGCAATCTGCAAGGCGTCAACAGTGTCGCCCACAAAGGCATTCTCAACATCAGACTCGTTGATCGGTGCGTCCGGGAGCTTTGCGCTCGTGTCGAGTACGAGACGCTTCACGACGTAGACCTCGCTATCGGGCAACTGCGCGCCGAGCTGCGCGACATTCTCGGTCACCCCTTCTTCGACGAGGCGTTGCGTGACAAGGTCACCGGACCCGCCGGCAATGTCGAGCATCGCGAGTTGATATTCTTGCAGCGGCAGGCTTGCACCACTTTCGCCTTCAGCGATGAGCGTCGTGGCTTCGTTGAGGCGTGTCTGCGCTTGGGCCACGCGCTTCTTCACCGCGCTCTCATGGTCGAACGTCAGGAGCACGTCGACTTCCTCGGCAATGCGCTTCACCGTGTAGAGACGGGATGTGGGCAAAATGCCAGCCCGAGCGGCGATTCTCTCGCGTTGTTCCTGCGCAATCGCCCGTTGGTGCACAGCGTCGCGCTCGAGGTTCTGCTTCGGCCAGTCCTTGTCGTACGCGCTATCGGGCATGCGCTCGACCGAGAACGGCTGCCCGTCTTGGGCCACGAGCCTCTCTCCTGCAACGAACACGATGTCCGCTTCGCCTTCGCGCTCAAGGCGCGCGTGACGATCCCACGTCTCCACAACGGTGCGCCCTTCTTCGACAGATACAGACACACTTCCTCCATGTACGGTCACAACACCGTTCGGTGTTACGACGCTGAGACCGCGGAGATGATCGGGCACGAGACCCTGCACCCACACGGTGCCGGACGAGAGAAGGAGCGTTGCGAGACCGGATCCCTTTTCGGGTCGGTCGGTGAGATCTTGGAGTGTGACAGACGTGTTGCCCGCGAGGCGGATCGTTCCGTCATCATGGAGGATGATGGTCGCCTCGCCATCGTCGGTGTGGATGGTCGTGCTCTGGAGCAACTCAAGATCCTGCTCAAGCGGCTGCGACAAACCATCGAGGGAGATCGTCACGAAGCCCTTCGTGGGGCGCAGGAGCACACTCGATTGCGCGGCCGTCTGCGGCGCAAGGAAGAGGAACGGGCTCGCACGCAGCGCGATAATGACCACGACGAACGCAGCCACCCACTTCAGCGGGCGCGCCGGCACGAGCACCGGTTGCAATGCGGGGAGGAATCCGCGACCAATGGAGAACACACTCTGTTGATCGGGCGTGAGGTACGTTCGCACCTGCTCCAAGAATCCGCGTGCGCGGCTCGGAGCAATCCGCTCGCGAATGCGATTCCACACACGAACCTGTGCACCCTCCGCTGGATCTAAGAGCGACTTCACTGCGCGAAGGTCCTGCGCCGTCGTCATCCGTGCGCGCACGTTCATCAGCACACGTGCGCGCTGCTCCTCGGTGGGGCCGAGGATCGATGCGAGCCGTTGGAGCGAGCGTTCGGGCAGAGACATGGGATTGAGCGACTGTAAAAACGATGAATTCGCGGCTTTGTTACGCAGTGAAGGCGTCTGGAGGGAGAAAATCTTCCAGTTTCCGTAAGGCACGCATTTTGAGGATTCTCACGCCTCCTTCGGTCATACGAAGCACTCTGGCCACCTCGTTCGTCGGGAGGTCGCTCACATACGAGAGGAGCAGAACATCCTGATAGCGCTTGGGCAAGTTTCCAAGGGCACTGCGAACCGTCTTCAGCACCTCCCCTCGCTTGAGTGCCGTGTCGGCCTGGTTGTAGACATCGGGGTCGACGAGCGTCTCCGATACCTCCTCGAATCCATGCTGCGTGCGATAGGCGTCGATGACACTGTGACGCGCAATACGGAAGAGCCACGCAGCAAAGGGCACACCGGAGCGTGCACGATACGTGTGCAACTTCTCCCACGCCTTCACGAAGACATCGGCTGTCACGTCCTCCGCGAGCTCGCGCGGCAACCGGAACGCGGCGTAGCGATACACCGGCGTGAAAAAGTGTCCGTAGAGTTTTTCAAACGCCGATTCGTCGCCGCCCTGCGCAGCGGCGATCCATGCTTGCAGCTCGGCCTCGGATGTCTGCTGTTGATCCATCGGATGCGAAGTATAGCCGATGGATACCGTGTTCGTCCGCATCAGAGAGCCGTTGTATGATTTCTGGCGTAAAAATGTATTCGGTCACTTTACGCTAGCTATTGCGCCGTTCTCGTCATTTGCTTGACGAAATATCACACGGGCGTACGGTTATATCTATGACGCATGTATCACACGTCCAGCGTCTGTATGAGGCGCTCGGTGAGGCGGTGCACCTCACAACTCCCGCTAACTGGAACGATGACGGAACGTCCGCCGACACTCTTCACCGGTTGCTCGATGAGATTCGCGCTGATGCTGTGTTCCACAACAGTGCCCTGCAGACCGTGCTCGACCATCATCATCCGGACATGATTCGCGACGCGGAACATCCCGAGCGTAAAAGACATGTCGACCGAAAAGACTTGCCTGACTCTGAACGAATCGCCGCGGATTTCGCCACATTTGACGTCGGACATCTGAGCGACCCGGTCTACCTAGCAACCATGCGCGCGCAGACTCCAGCGCACATCCCACTCCCCCCACTTGAGTCTGGCATTCCTGAACACATCGCTCTCGTACACGATGCTGCTCTCACACTCTTCAACCAGGTGGGTATCTACATGACGGGGCCGAAGTTCCGCAGAAATCACCATGAGGTGCACCTGCAAGAAGACGATCCCGAGGCACTCCATACGGACGCTCCAGGAGGAACAACGGCGTGAGAGCATTGACTTCCGACATGCGTAAAGCTGCAATACCCCTCCTATGCCCACCTCCTCTCTCGAAACATTGGAATTCGCACACACGTTCGTGCGTAACTCGCGACTTCAATGCGAGTCTCTCATAGAGGACATCCGGCCATCCTTAAAAGGAGGATCTATCGATTTGAAGATCATCAACTTGCGGGGTCTTGTAGAGGGAATCCTTCTTGCTCAGAACAGTCTGAAGCACATACGAGGACTTATTCCACAGGAGCACTTTGCCCGCTATCAAGGCGACGCAAGCAAGGTGACTCCGCCCGCAACACACTGGGAGATGAAAATCCGTGCGATCCTCAAGCCGATCATTGGTAACCATGCGAAGAATAACGATCGAGTGGATACCATCAGCACAAATTTATCAAAGCGCATCCGCGACCTCGCCATTTGGGAGTGTATTCTCGAACAACACATGGACGTCGTCAGCTCCGAAATACCGCCAACGAACACAAGTCGACATGCGCAGCTTGCAGCAGGTGATACAGGCGACCTGACGGAAGTCGTGAAAGGCGACTGGGACAACACAGGAGACGATCTTCCCTTACCAAGGGATGAAGACCCCGATTTGGGTGATGATCTCAGCGTGATCGACCGGGATGAAGGTCAAAAGCCAGGTGATCCGGAGAGCGTGACAGGGTGACGGGCACGGTACTGTGACCGGCGAGAGTGACCGCGCAGAGAATCCACACCGTGTACGCGACGGCGGCGTCTTCCCATGCGTGAAGCGCGAGCGCCGCGATACTCACTACGAGGAATGAGAGGAAGAGTGGGCTCTGCGCCGCACGCAACGCTGTGAGCATGAAGAATGTCAGCGCGAGGAACGAGAGAAACGCGACCCATCCGCCTTCGACTCCAAGCTGCAGGTACCAGTTTTCTGGGAGGAGTGGGCATGTGCAGGCATCCGTTGGTTGCACCTGTTTTTCGCCTACAAAGACACATACATCGGGATGTGACACCGCCCATGAGGCATCACTCCCCTCCACTAGATACACGCATGCATCGGCGATGCGATTGTTCGCGGAACCCGCGGAACCGAGTCCGCGACCGAGCGGGGCGGTGGCCATGATGGCGACAGCCTCCATGGGATTGCGAAAATGATCGACCGACGATTCCACGCGAAGGATGATCGATGGAAAGAGCGACAGGAGTGAGAGCGCGATCGTGAGGACACCAATACAAAGGATTGTGCTAGTCGTGACGGATAATTTTTTGAGATGTGGCCAAAAGATAACGAGCAGTACGACAGCCGCCGCGATCCACGCGGCGCGGGAGAACGTAAGGAGAATAGCGAGCAGCACGAGTGGGGCGACAACGCGCCGTTTACGGGCAGGCAATGCGAGCAGAATTGGCAGCATGCACGCGAGCCAGATCCCGAACTGATTCGGTCCGCTCATCGGCCCCTGGAGCCGACGAAGGGCCGTTCCTCCAATCTGCTGAAATGCCGCTATTGGGCGATTTGGAAGATAGAGCGAGTGGAGATCGCTATACCCCAGTGCAGAGAAGAACGAGTCGGGAAGGAGAAGTGTCGCGAGCGCGTAGACGACGGCAACTGCAACGGCGCATGCGAGGACGATGGGCAATGTTTTGAGAAACGCTTCGCTCCACGAGACTCGGCGCAGGACGAAGAACGCAACAAGCGGCACGAGATCGTAGCGGATGCCGTACAGTACTTGTGTGAGAGGGGCGTTGGCGAAGAATGACGCAGATAGGAGTGCACACGCAAGGATAACGATGCACCAATCGAGACGATCGAGATGAAACGAGTAGCGGTTAGCGGTTAGCAAGTAGTTCCGAATGATTTCTATGAGAGCCAAGAGAAGGATGACGACGAGCAACACTTCCTTCCATAGTGCCAACGCGCTGAGAGGAGCGTGCATCGGACCGGCGACAATGCGCGTGAGCACCGTGACGCCAAGCGCGTGGAAGGGTAGCAACACGAGAAGCACAAGTGTCAGCCGTTCGCGCCATGTTTGAAGCACGGGACTATGCTAGCATGGCCGCACCTATGCCAAAGCAGCGAATTCTCGTGACCGGCGGCGCCGGATTCATCGGTTCCAACTTCTGCAACACGCACTGCGAGAAGTATGACGTTGTCGCACTCGATAATTTCTTCTTGGGAGATTCCTCGCACCTACGGAAAGAAGTGACATTCGTGAAAGGCGATGCCACGGACCACGCCACGCTCGATGCCCTTGGGACATTCGATGAGATCGTGCATTTCGGCGGTACGACGTCCGCGCCGATGTTCATCAACGATATCGTCGGCGGGTACCGCAACAGCATTGTGGCATTCCTCGAGGTATTGGAATTCGCGAACCGCACGGGCGTGAAACGCGTACTCTTTGCATCGACGTCGTCCCTCTACGGCAACCTCCCTCCCCCGCTCTCCGAAACCCAAACCCCCCTTCCAACGAACCACTATTCCGTCACGAAAATCGCCATGGAGCACATCGCCGAATGCTACCAAAAGACACATCCGGCGATGGATATCATCGGGTTCCGCTTCATGTCGATCTACGGTCCGAACGAAGAGCACAAAGGCATCTACGCGAACCTCATCAGCCAATTCGCGTGGGCGATGATGCGCGGCGAGCAACCCATCGTGTACGGCGACGGCACACAAACGCGCGACTTCACGAACGTCCTGGACGTCGTCCAGGGCATCACGCGCGCGATGGAACACCCGAAGCCACTCGGTTTCCAGATCTTCAACATCGGTACCGGGAAATCCGTCAACCTCCTGGAGGTCATCGGCTTCATCAACGAAGCCCTCGGTACATCCATCGAACCGAAGCACATCGAGAACCCCGTGAAGGAAACGTACATCCGCACGCAACTCGCAGACATCAGCAAAATCCAAACGATGCTCGGCTACAAGCCCTCTGTCCCGTTGAAAGACGGCATTCGTACGCTGGTGGAAGCGGCGAAGAATCCGCGGAAGCTCGCGTACGACCGTCGTAAAGAGGCCAATGTCATCCCGAAGTGATCAGACTGGTTGCCGCACGCTCTTTTTGGCAGCCGATAGGGCGTGATCGCGGACTTTTTCGAGTGCCTGTTGGAGTTCATCGTTCACAACGAGGAGGTTAAAGAGATCGGAATGATCTCTAAAGAACCGTAGATCCTCCTCGGCATTCCGCATGCGTTCTTGGATCTGTTCCGGCGTTTCCCGCCCTCGATTGCGCATTCTGTGCAAGAGATGACTGAGCATCGTGCGCTTGCTCTTTCCGGGTGGGAGTAATCCAAACGAAAGAACGGACCGACGACCATACTTCTCCGCAAGTTGCTGGAGGAGTTGCATCTCGGTGATAACAATCGGCAACTTCCATTCCTTCCAGATCGCGTCGATATCAGCTGCGTCGTACCCATACCATCGCTCTTCAACGACGGATGGAATTCTCGTCGCCGCGACGAGCGTTCCTGATTCACGCATCGTGTGAAAGTCCTCGAGCGTCACATACCGATACTCGCCCTCATCCCCCGCCTTCGGTGCGCGCGTCGTGATGAGCGGCACCGAAACGAAGACACCGGACGTCTTGCTCAGCTGCCGCGAGATCGACGACTTGCCAACCCCAGAGGGGCCGGTCAAAGCGAGGATGTAGTGCTGTAGTACTCCCATAGTTTCAGTGCTTCACCATCATACAGCTTCAAATTCTCCAAGATAACACCCTGTTTGGCGCTATCTATAACAATCAGTGAACCGTTTCCGTGTCCCTGACGTAGGTAATGGATATCTCCGCCCCCCCGAGCCGCTGCGAGAAGTTCTTCGACATCGCACCCGTGGGTAAAAATACCGGTCACTTCAGCATCCGACTCGAGCACTGACTGATATACCTCCAGGTTCCGTGCGCGAAATTTCGCGATCGGTTCATCCGCTTCCGGTAATTCTTCCACATCGCGGGCATTGTCTCTCAATTTTTTGAGTAATCCCGGGAATGCTGCTTCGACTTCCGTGTACGTCATGCCTTCGAGCGATCCAATATCGATGTCGCGCAACGCATCCACTTTCCGCACGCGTGTATTTTTCGGTGCAAACTCCTGTACGGCACTGCATCGCTTGAGCGGCGAATGTAGAATTTCGAGCGGCCTATTGCGCGCAACTTGGATGAGCAGTCGGACATTCGCTTCGGTCTGCCGACGACCGGCATCGGACAATGCGACATCGAGCTTATTGCCCTTGCAGACGTCCGAGCGCCCTTCTACAGCACCGTGCCGAAAAACGAAGATCTCCTTTGGCATGGACGGCGCACTCTAGCGATGAAAACCTGTGATTAACAAGGGTTACTTTCCAAATCTCCGCTGGCGACTATCGAAGTCGTCGAGTGCTTCCTGGAGTTTCTCTGGGTTTAGGTCTGGGAAGTGGTACGTTGGGAAGTACCACTCAGCGTAGGCCGCGCGCCAGAGTTGGTACCCGCTCGTGCGCTGCTCCCCTGACGTACGGATGATGAAATCGATATCAGGTACGTCGGCATTATCGAGATGTGCGCGAATCGCTTCCGCCGTTACTTCGGCCCCCTTCGGGATGCGGTTCACTGCGCGAACGATTTCGTCCTTGCCACCATGGTCGATGGCAAGTTGCAGCGTGAACTCCGTGAAATGCTTCGTGCGCTCCTCAGCATCGACGAACAGCTTTGCAAGGCTCGCAGGAACGCGATCTTTACGACCCTGATGAAGGAAGCGCGTCTTCTTCTCTTCAATGCGATCGATCTCTTCCGTCATGAACTTCTCGAAAAGCCGCATGAGCTCTGCCACCTCCTTCGGATCGCGGTCCCAGTTCTCGGTGGAGAACGCCCACAAGGTCAGCGTCCCAATGCGCGGATGATCGCGGCACCAGTCGATGGAGCTGCGGAAATTCTCGATGGCAATCCTGTGCCCATCCCACGGCATCAGGCCTTTCGCCTTCGCCCAGCGCCTGTTGCCGTCGCAAATGATTGCGAGATGGAGGTTCTTTTCCATGGGATCATTCTTGGATCACCGGTTCTCCAGTCTTCTGATCAACGCGCAACACAATCCCCTTCACGACCCTCGTTTCCTTCGAGATCATCTTCTCCCCTTCGAAGCGGTACACGTACGGCGTCGTAAGCGACACTTCAAGTGATGCGCTCGCCTCCTGCTCCAAGTTCTCCAGGTACCGCATGATGGGCTTGATGCTGTTGCCGTGCGCGGCGATGAGCACGTTCTTCCCTGCTTGAACAAGCGGCAGGATGTACTGCGTGAAAACGGGTAGCACGCGACGCTCGCAATCTTCCATGCTTTCGCCATTCGGGGGGCGTGTCGAGTAGCTGCGACGCCAGAGCTTCACCTGCTCTTCGCCGTGCTTCTTGATCGTCTCCCCTTTATCGAGCCCTTGCAGATCGCCGTAGTGACGCTCGTTTAAGGCCGTATCGAATTCGATCGCGATTCCCTGCTGACCGATACCCTTTAAGAGAAGATCAAGCGTCTGGTTCGCGCGCTTAAGTCGCGAAGTCCACACGCAATCGAACGTCAGATCCTTCAATACCTCGGCGGCCTTCGCTGCGTCTTCCACTCCTCGGTTAGAGAGGGGGACATCCGTCCAACCAGTGAACCGATTTTCGAGGTTCCATTGAGAAAGTCCATGACGGACCAATACGAGCATGCCCATAGCAGCGGCAGCCTACCGTGCCCCCGGTGGCGCGCCAATGGCTTTTCTGCTACAATATCGTGATATGCCGAATGGCTTCCAGATACACACACTGAGCCACCGCGGATACCGCATGACAGTGCTGTGGGCGGCCTTCTGTTGCCTGGCGATCGTCGCCGCGGCGTCGGCCTTCGCTCGTGCCAGCCGCAACTTCGCTGCCGCCCTCACCGACAAGCCCGACCTCGCCATCTACCTCCTGCTCCCAGAGGAAGAAATCGGCTCCTCGACGCTCCTGCGCGAGAAAGAAAACGAGCGCGACTACCTCGCCGAGACAAAGGACGGACCGAAACTGATCAAACTGGAAAAAGGAGAGACCCAATGGTTCGTCAGCGTTGTGGAGCCGCTGCACCCTTCGATGAACTCAGGGCAGGCTGAGTAATCACCATCAGCGGAAACACCACCACAGCATTCCACATGCGTTTGTAACGAGACGGCTCCTGGACGAAACGATAGAGCCACTCGAGGCCGGAGCTCTGCATCCACATCGGCGCGCGTTTCTTTGTGCCCGCCAGGAAATCAAATGTGCCGCCGACCCCCATTGCCACTTTTACGCTGGGCATCTCCTTCAAGTGCGAATCGATCCACAGGTCCTGCGCCGGTGATCCGTACG
>CAYQJY010000020.1:0-16106 GCA_964418005.1 uncultured Candidatus Peribacteria bacterium | reverse complement strand
CGCAGAGTGTTTCTATCAAGCGCTCATTTACATCTGCAATCGCCAAATATGCCGGAGGCGAGTTAATTGCCGATGTTATGAGCAATACGTCGCCATTCATACATTGTGTGCACCTTAAGGCACTCACAACATCGAAACAAGCGTACGTTCAAGCCTCGTCCGTGAGGAATGGTAATGAGGCATCTTTCTCGGAAAGTTCGATCGGTGGCAAAGGCCAAGCAATCTTGAAGGTGGGGTCGCTGTAACGGATGCCTCGATCAGCGTCTTTGTTGAAGGGGGTTGAGACAAGGTAGAAGATTTCGGAATCCTCTTCGAGCGTTTGAAAACCATGCGCGCACCCCTTCGGGACATAGAGCATTTTGTGATTTTCCGCAGTGAGCTCCACGCCAGCATACATACCATACGTGGGGGATTTTTTTCGACGGTCTGCGACGACGTCGAAGATCGATCCTCTCGTGCAACGGATCAGTTTTGTTTCCTCATGTGGTGCGAGCTGGTAGTGGAGCCCTCGAACGGTGCCGGGTTTCTTCGTGAACGAGGCGTTGCACTGCGCGATCGTTGGATCGAGCCCGTGCTCCTTCCAAATCGCCTCATCATACATGCGCGCAAAGAACCCGCGGTGATCTTCCTTTGGTTCAGGGGAGACGAGAAATGCGCCTTCGACGGGCAATGCTTCGAAAATCATGAGAGTGCGGAGCGGTACCACTCAATCGTGTGTTTTAAGCCTTCCTCTAGTGAATACTCAGGCTTCCAACCGAGCTTCTCCCGCGCTTTCTTTGAGCTGAGATGTTGCTTAAGAATCTCGTTTGGCGCGTTGTTCTGGATGATCGGTTCCAAATTTGAGCCCATCAACTTCACGATGAGCCGTACCAGGTCGATGACGGCTACTTCTTCGTCCGTCGAGAAGTTGAAGGCCTCGCCTCGCACTTCGGGATGCAACGCAAGATATTCCGCGAGCATACGGTACGCGCGCGCGCCGTCTTTCACGTAGAAGTAATCACGGACAAGTGTTCCATCACTACGAATGATCGGTCGTTCGTTGCGGAGGATCGATTTGATCGTTCCTGGAACGATACGGCTCCAGTTAGCGTCGCCTTCACCAAAAAAGTTGCCGCAGCGGGAAATGACGACTGGCACATCGAAGGTTGATGCGTATGTTTGAGCAAGCATGTCCGTGCATGCCTTCGATACATCGTACGGGTTTCTGGCGAGGAGGGGCATGTCTTCCGTGTATGGGAGGACTGGCTGTTCGCCGTATGCCTTATCGGACGAGGCGACGACGATCTCTGAAACAAGGGGAGAATGTCGGCACGCTTCGAGGAGGGACCACGTTCCCTGGATGTTCGATTCGAACGTTGAGATCGGATTGCGGTTCGCTACCCCGACGATCGCCTGCGCCGCGAGGTGGAACACGGTGCGGATGTCGTACTCTCCAAGAATGCGTTCCATGAGCACCTGATCTTCTACCTTGCCGTACACCTTCGTGACCTTCCCAAGTATACCACTCGTTTCCACGAGTGACGATGGGACGTCATCACGGATAAGGCAGACGATGGACGCGTCGAGCTTGAGGAGTTCTTCCACCAAGGCTCCGCCAACGAGTCCTGCCCCGCCGGTGACGAAGACCCGTCGGTTCTTCCAGGCGAGAGGAGGAGTGGCGGCCATGGCTAGTGGGAAGAGGGGAGATGTTTTTTGGCGTTCTCTTCAGCGGAGATCTTTCTCCAATGAGCCCAGGGCGCCTTGCCAGTGTCCCACAGATGATTGAGGTGCAAATATTCACGATAGGTATCCATCGCGTAGAAGAATCCGTCGTGCTTGTATGCCATAAGCTGGCGATCTGCCGTGAGTTTTTCCATCACCTTTTTTTCTAATACCAATGTTGGGTCATCGTGAGCGTAGTCGAATATCTGAGGTTCGAAGACGAAGAAACCGGCATTGATCCAGCTGCTCGTATCGGGCTTCTCTGCGAAACTCAGGACCGTACCGTCGTCCGCAGTCTCTATAACGCCGAAGCGTGAGATTGTCGGGACCGATGTGACGGTTGCGATCTTTCCATGCGCCCGGTGGAATGCGACGAGCTTGTCGATATCGATGTCAGAGAGGCCGTCACCGTACGTGCAGAGGAACGTATTGTTTTTTACGTGCCGTTTCACTCGTGCCAAGCGACAGCCGGTCATGGAATCCAGTCCTGTATCGCTGAGCGTGACACGAAAATTATGCTCGTCGACGACATCATGATGTTGAATGTGAGACTCCTCGCCAAGACCCACCGTCACATCTCCATTCATTGAATGATAATTGAGGAAGTATTCTTTGATCTGCTCTCCTTTATAGCCAAGCGGAAGGACGAAGTCCGTATGGCCATAATGCGCAAAAATTTTCATAATGTGCCACAGTATCGGACGACCCCCGACCGACACCATCGGCTTTGGACGCGTTTCCGTTTCCTCACGCATACGGGTGCCTTGACCTCCGCAAAAAATGACGACCTGCATACGCGCGGAGTATACCATCGAGGAGGGGTGAGAATAGATGTTTTCCTGTACCATACGGGCCGATGCGCATTGTGCTCGCGACCGGCATCTATTCGCCCGAAATTGGTGGTCCAGCGACGTATGTTCGTGAGCTTTCGAGGGTTCTGCGCGAAAAAGGAGCCGAGGTCCGGATCGTCACGTACGGCAACCCGCATGAAGGAGACGCCTCCGAAGGCATTACGCGTGTGTCTCGAGGAGGAGGATTCGTGCTTCGATACATCCGTTATGCGCGTGCACTTCGAATCATCGCGAAAGACGCAGACATTGTGGAAGCGTTTTCATCGGTGAGTGTTGGTATTCCACTGTGGCTCGCACATCTGCGCCGTCCGAAAAAAATTCTGCGCCTTGGTGGAGACTTTCTTTGGGAACGGGCGACAGATGCAGGCGAAGAGAGAGGATTGCGCGAGTGGTACAACAAACGGCCTCGCTTTATGGGGTTGATGAACGGTCTCCTGCGCACGTTCGACACAATCGTGTTCTCGACGGAGTTCCAGGAGGACCTCTACCGCCGGGTGTATGCGAACCTCCCTGCGCTGACCGTGATAGAGAATGTATCTCCTACAGGGACACCGCACGAGCATGTGCTGCATCGTCCCGCCCGCCTTCTGTACCTCGGTCGATTTGTTGCTTTCAAGAATCTACCGATTCTCGTTGAGGCCATGTCTTCATTGCCCGAAGCATCGTTAACCCTTGCTGGATCCGGACCGATGGAACATAGCCTGAAACAACTGGTGTCCGAGCGGAAGCTGGGGGAGAGGGTGACGTTCGTGCCACCACTTCATGGCGACGAAAAGACGGCGATGTTGCAGGAGCACGATCTCCTTGTCATGCCGTCGAAGACGGACATCAGTCCAAATACCGCACTCGAAGCGCGTGCAGCAGGTTTGCCGGTTCTCCTGACGGAGGAAACAGGGCTGAGTCGTACACTCCTCGATGGGATGATCACTGCATCCATCGCAACGTCCGGAGAAGTGGTGGCAACAATCAAGGACGTTCTCGCAAAGTACCCGGCGCACGCGGCACGTGCTGCCCAACCGCTTCCATGTCGAGACTGGAATCAGCTCGCAGACGAACACCTCTCCCTCTTCGCCAGTCTTCTATGAAGCTTCTCATGATTACAGGCGATCGTGCTGTCGCTTCTGGGAAGAGGGGGCCATTCGCCGTGACGCTCATAGGACTCGCGAAGCATTTCGAGCGTATCGACGTCCTTACGCCGCGGGTATCAGCGGAGGACCGAGCATGGGAAAGGCTTGTGCCGAATAACGTGCATATCCACACAGCCCCTGTCGGCATCTGGGGGCACGCCCGCTGGGTCGCGCACTACGGTGAGAAGCTCGTGCAGAACCACAGCATTCGTCTGGCAACCGTTCTCGCCTCACCACCGTTCCACCATGCGTTTGGTGCTCTAAAATTAGCCAAAAAAGCCGATATCAAACTCGCGTTGGAGGTGCACCATGTCGTTGGGCATCCGCAGGCTGCGTCGATGCAAGAGAGGATAGGATACCTCCTGTCGCGTATTTTCCTTCCGCTTATCGCACGACGTGTGAACGGTGTGCGTGTCGTCAATAAAAGCATGGCCATGTTCTTGCATGGATGGGGAGTGAAGGAGCACCTGATTCATGTCGTGCCGTCGTTCTATCTCGATGCATCTCTCATTGCGAAGGCTGCTGACGTGCGGCCCACGGTTTCGATGTCGTTCTGCGCACGTCTCGTCGCGAACAAAAATCTGCCGCTTATCTTCCGCGCCATGAAATTACTCCCTACCGCAACGCTGGTGGTGATTAGCGATGGTCCAATGCGGAAGAAATGGGAACAAGTGGCGCGTGATCTCGGTGTCGCGCCTCGCGTGCAATTCCGCGGCTGGCTCAGCGATGAAGTGGAGGTGGCGCGAGCGATGCGCTCCGCGCATGTATTCGTCATGCCGAGCCTCAGTGAAGGCGGACCGCGTTCGGCACTTGAAGCGATGATGCTTGGGATGCCAGTTATTTCGACAAAGGTAGGGCTTATGCCCGATGCGATCGTGCACGGGGTGAACGGGTATTTAGCGGACGCGACGCCGGAGGCCTTTGCTGAAGTGCTACGACCGCTTCTTGCAGACAGCGGGCTACGAGGGCGCATTGGCGCAGAAGCATCAAAGATCATTGAGTACCACGAACGCGATGCGGCCATCGCTCGCTACGCCCGATTCCTTCTCGCACTCCCATGAAGCTCCTATTCATCACGCAGAAGCTCCACGAACAGGATGCCTTCACGATCCTGTGGGTTGAGGCGTGGCAGCGGCGTGGATACGACGTGACGGTTGTGTGCCTTGAATGGAAGCCTCATGCCGCAATGACGGCTCTTGGGCGCGATCATGCTCCGAATGTTGATGTGCGATCGCTTGGGAAAGAGAGCGGGGCATCGAAGTTTATGCAAATCGCGCGATTTCTTTGGTATGTCTCCACCATGAAGTACGACCGTGTTTTCATTCATATGACGCCTGTGTGGGGTGCTATCGGCGCGCCGGTGTGGCTTGTCCGGCGGACACCGGTGTATCTGTGGTACACGCACTACAAGATGCAGCTAGGCCTCAAGATGCTCGGCTGGTATGGCAAGCGGCTTTTCGCAGCAACGTCGCAAAGCCTGCCACAGTACACGGGAAGTTCGAAGAAGGTGATTGTCGGACACGGGATAGATCTCTCCTATTGGCCGATGAAACAGAACCATGCATCGGACCCAAAAAAACTGTTGATGGTCCATCGTTTGGCTCGTAGTAAGCGCGTCGAACTCATCCTTCATGCCATGGCGATTCTCCCTGCACAGTACACACTGGAAATTTACGGTATCGAAGCTGAGCCGGAGTATGTGATTGAGCTGCAACAGCTCATGCGATCGTTGGGGTTGGAGAAGCGTGTGACATTCCACGGCACGACCCCGATGCACACATTGCCCGCGCTCTATCAAACGCACCGTCTCATCCTCAACATGGCGAGCGAGACGATCGACAAAACGATGCTCGAGGCGATGACGTGCGGGTGTTACCCCGTCACGACGGAGCGCAATGCTCAGGCCATCGGACTCCCAGCCGCTCCGACAGCCGACACACCAGAGCAACTTGCGGTCTTCATTCAGTTCTATGCGACCCAAGACCTCCCTGCGACGCCGGATGAGCTCTATGAGATCGTTCGGTCGAAGCATAGCCTCGACGGCATCGTGGAGCGGATGGATCGTTACGTTCATCCAGGCACATGAGCGGCGCGATTCCTTGCAGCGTGCTCGTTCTGACTCGCAATGCTGCGGAAACGTTGCATGCATGCCTTGATGGTCTCAAGGAATTTGCACAGGTTATTGTCCTCGATGGTCGCTCGACCGATCACACTCGTGAGATTGCTTCGTCGTACCAGAATGTAACCCTGCGTGACCAGCCGACTGATTACCTGGATGCAGACGGACGCATCCGCGATTTCGCAGCTGTGCGGAATGCGGGGCTTAAAGTTGCCTCGCAACCGTGGCTGATGTTCGTCGATGCCGATGAAATCCTCACGCCCGAACTTGTCGCATCTATTCGAGCGGCATGCGCTTCTGGCTCATACGACGCATACACAGCCTTCAGGCGCTTCAGGGTGAATGGGGAATGGGTGATGCGTGCCGCGGCATACCCTGCACTCCATGTCCGCCTCGTGAAGAAGAGTATGAATCATGGCTTTGGAAAACCGGTGCACGAGCGGTTCGATCTAAAGCCGGGTGCGCGCGTCGGTGCTCTTAAGGGTGATTTGCTTATCCCGCTCGCTCCGCCGAAAGCGCTCTGGCCGAAGTATCGCCGCTATCTCGCGATCGAGGCCGAACGCGCATCGACATTGCCGCTCGGGCAGTGGCTCTACTGGGTGCTGTGGTGGAATATCCGTTCGCTTGTGTCGTACGCTCTGCGTTTGCTATGGGTTTGCCTGACGCCGGGCGGGGGGAAGAAGCTTCCATTTGCCTACGAGATGCAATTTTTGGCGTATCCGTTTCTCCTGATCGTCGAAACATCTCCCCTCCATAGGCTCCCATTCGGACAATTCATCACGTATCTCTGCACGGGAGGCGCGGCCACGTTCATCAATGTCGGCCTGTACTGGCTGCTTCTGCGCGCGGGCGTCTGGTACATCGGCGCATCGATCGTCGCGGAGGTATTCGGCTTCATCAGCGCGTTTATCTTCCATAAATACGTCGCCTTCCGCGCGCATGGTGACCATGCAAAACATTTCGTACGCTACTGCTTGCTGGGACTTTGGAATTTGTGCGCTTCGACGGCGCTCTTGTGGTTGTTTGTCGACGTTGTGGGTATTGGACCGTTCATCGCAAAGATCATCGTAATCATCTGTATGGTCGCGTGGAACTTCCTCGCATACAAATTCGTCGTTTACCGTTGATGCAAAATCCTAGGAAGTTCTGCGAGCGAGTCGATGAGGGCGGTGGGAGACATCGCTTCGAGCGATTCGCGTGTCCGAATACCCGTTGTGACCGCACATGTTTTCATGCCGGCTAGTGCGCCTCCTTTCACGTCCGCTTCTGTGTCGCCAACGATCCATGTTGCGTCTTGCGCGTGCTCAGCGAGCAGCCGCGCCTTCGCCTCCCAGGGCGTTGGGTCTGGTGGACCTGCTTGGATGAGAGAAAAGATGCCCGGAAAGAACCTCTCGAGCTGCGGCGGGAGGTGGATGGGGTTTCTGCGGAGAGAAATGATGATAAGACGGTGTTCTTTCTTCAGTATTGCTAGTGTTTCAGTGACTGTTGGGAGAGGTGTATCGAGTCGAAGGAGCTCCGGATTTTCGAGGCATTCGACGCGGCGTTTTTCGTACGCTTCATAGTTTTCAGCAAGTCCGTGAGAGAGAAGAATATCTTTCTCCGGCACGTGTTGGCGCTTCAGCTCCCAGTAGCTCTCAATAGTGAGGGGCGTTTTTCCTTCCGTGAGCGCGAGAATATGAGCCTCGAAGTATCGGGCGCGGGAATCGAGGAGCGTGCCATCGACGTCGAAGGCGATGGTCATGCGTTGGAGAGGGAACGGGCAGCGTCGATCTGTGCTCGCAGACCGTCCTCGAGTGATATTGACGGCGAAAATCCCAGTTCCGTACGAAGTTTCGTGATGTCGAAGGTGATGTCGTATGCGGGAATCGTCCGCTCGCGTTGGTCGATCTCTGCCGATGGGCCAATGATGCGTTGGATGATGGAGATGACGTTCTTGATCGGCACAGAGGTGCCTGTGGCGGCGTTCACAATCCCGAAAAACCCTTTCTCTGTCGCGAGCGCAAACGCCATCGCCGCGTCATCGACGTACAGATAGTCGCGGAGTTCCGTTCCATCGCCGTACATGACCGGAGAGCGTCCGTGGAGTAGTGCATCGATCGTCTTGGGAATTGTTTTGATCGGTCGCTCGCCCGGTCCGTAGACCTGCGACAGCCGCACGATTACGAGCCGGCGATTGCCAGCAGGAACGGCTTCCTGAAGCCATTCTTCCGTTCGTGTCTTCGCTCGTGCATACGGAGTGACGGGGTTCAAGGGGTGCTGTTCCGTCAGGGGAAGCGTTTGCGGTGGGCCATACACGTCGAGTGTGCTCGCGAACACGACCTGCTTCACGCTCTTTGGGAGAAAATGAACCCATGCCTGCGTGAGTGCGAGGTTGTCCCGATCAAAGATTTCGTCGCTGAGGTCTGTGCCATCGGGAATACGTGCTGCGAGGTGGATGAGCACATCGCATTCGGTGAGTGAATCAGACATGGGTGTGCGCGGAAGGTCTACAACTTCATGCATGCGGCTCCGAAGGAGGGGCGCCAGGCGGCGTCCGATGAACCCCGTGCTTCCGGTTACGCCTATTTTCATGCGGCGGAATGAATTTTCTTCTTTCGAGCATCGAGCTCCCGCACATTCTCTTGAATTGCGTCGACGGTCGTTAAAACAGGGTGCACGTCCATGCCGCGGATCCATGCGAGCCCGGGCTTCAGCGGGTTGATCTTGGTTGGGATTGACGGCAGCGGCTCACCAAAGGCCAGGCGGACATAGAGATCTGGCATATTGAGTCCTGCCTGACTGAAGAAGAGATGCGTGGTGAAGAAGCGGCCGATGTTGATCTCCGTCGGGTTGGGCGTGCCGTCCTTGTCGTAGGTCATGTCGACGCTGAAGATGCCATGAGGCTTGCTGTCGATCGCTGCGATCGTCTTGAGCGCCATATCGTCGATCTGTGGATCGCTAATCGTGACGCCCGTTCCTGTTATGCCCGTGATGCCGGACGGTGCACGGTTGGCAAATTCCCAGTAGAGACGCTTGCGGCCTTGGGCCACGACCAGCTCGCCATCCTTCCAGATCGATTGCCATGTGACGGATGTATCCTCGAGGCACTCTGCGGCACTGAAGGTGCCCCACCCCTTCTGGAAATCCATCCATGCTTTCGCTTGAACGAAATCGCTCGTCGGGAGCGACCCTTTTCCTGCGGCACCCGTTACCGCACGTAGCCAGATCTTCGGCCCGAACTTCTCGAACGCTGTTTTGAGGTCCGCTTCATCCGCAATCATCATCGTATTGGGCACTGGCAAGCCCGCCTTCTTCCAACATTCGAACGAGAGATATTTATCCATGCAAATCTTCACAGTTTCTTTCGATGGTAAGAACACTGGGCAGGCCAATTCCTCACGGCGCTCGGAGAGAATGCCAATCTCAACGTCGGGTTGGGCGAACACGAGCTCAGCACCGGTCTGCTTGATGATGTCATTGAGGACTGGAAGGTAATCCGGGTCTTTACTTTTCGGTACGAGGTACTTCTCGTTTGTTTCTGCGCGGTGGAGGCAATACTCATCAGCATCGACGCCGATGAGGTAATGGTTATCCTTGCCAGTCAGCCGGAGGGAGCGGACGAAATTGGTGGCGGGGGCTCCACCGGCGCCGGTGACGAGGATGCGTTTCATGGTTGGTTAGGGGCGCTGCCTGAGGATCTCGAGGCGGACCCAGAGCATCAGCATATCGCGGATCGATGCTAGCACGGTGCTGTGCTTTGCACCCCGGGCAAGTCCCTCTTTTCGTCGTTCCTGGACGATGTCGACTTTTGTCAGTCTGTAGCCACGTTTCACAGCTCTGATGAGGCGTTCAGCTTCCACGAAGACACTCGTCGAGACGACGTCGATCTTCTGGATGATCTCTTTCTTCCGGCACTTCGTGCTGCCCGAGTCGTAGAGCTCGACGCCGAAGAGAATTTTCGGACCGTAGCGGTAGCACCACGAAATGATCTGCCGATAGAGCGTGTACTGCTTTGTCGTGCGGTTGCAGACGACGATGTCGTACTCCGAGAGGAGTGGATACATCTCATGTAACGCTTCGGGTGGGTACTGGCCATCGCCGGCTATATCAAACACGAACTCTTTCGTTGCGGCCTTGTAGAGATCTTCGAGCGTGCGAGCGATGCCTTGGTTTTTCTCGTGGCGCATCCCACGAACGATCCCCGGATACCGTCGCTCGCCGTCGGCGATGACATCCCACGTTCGATCGCGACTGCCGTCATCGAGAGCAAGGAGTTCGAACTGTCCCGGTGGGCACTCGCGCGCAAGGGCAGCGACGCTGCGATCGATCATGTCGCGTAGCGCCCCTTCTTCGTTATAGGCCGGTATGACGATGGAAATCGACGGCACCGGGTTAGTGTAGCGTCGCGAGCGTCTGGGCAACACGGTCGACCTGGTCGTCTGTGAGTTCGGGATACAGGGGGAGCGAGAGGATCTCTCCTGCGAGTTTCTCTGAAACGGGGAATGATCCTTTCCGCCACCTGCCATGGTAGGCCGGCTGGAGGTGGATGGGGGTTGGGTAGTGGATACCCGTCTGGATACCCTGTGCAGAGAGTTCTTTCTGGATGCGATCGCGGTCATGGACGCGGACAACGAAGAGGTGCATCGCCGAGACTCGGTCCGCATGAGCGGTGAATGGCACAACCCAGGAGGGGAGTGATGTTCGATATCGTTCTGCGACCTGCAGACGGCGATCGTTCCATGTACGGAGCTTCGCGAGCTTCACGGTCAGTACCGCGCCCTGCAGACCGTCCATCCGTTCGTTCCACCCCACGAGGTCATGCGTGTACTTCACCGGCGAGCCGTGCTCGCGGAGCATGCGGATAGTGCGTGCCAGTTCTTCATCGTCCGTTGTGATTGCTCCGGCATCTCCGTACGCGCCGAGGTTTTTCCCCGGGTAGAAGCTGAAAGCAGCGGCATCGGCAAGACTCCCGGCCGGCCTCCCCTTGTAGCTCGCGCCATGCGCCTGACAAGCATCTTCGAAGACCTTCAGTCCGTACTTCTTCGCGATAGAGAGAATCGGATCCATGTCTGCCGGCTGGCCATAGAGATGGACGGGGATGATTGCCTTCGTTTTGGGCGTCACGGCGTTCTCAAGCTGCGAAGTGTCGATGAGTGCATCATCTTCGTTGCAGTCGATGAGGACAGGGGTTGCACCGATCTCCGAAATTGCTTCAGCCGAGGCGAAGAATGAGTTTGCGACGGTAATAACTTCGTCCCCGTGGCCGATGTCACTGGCTTGGAGGAGGAGGGCAAGGGCAGCCGTACCGGAGTTCAGGCCGACACAGTGCTGAGTCGTACAGAATGCGGCGAATTCGTTCTCGAATGCTTCGACAGCCGGGCCGCCTATGAAGGCAGTCGTATCGATGATCCGCTGCATCGCGGCATCAACCTCCGGCTTGATCGACCGGTACTGCGCGTGGAGGTCGAGGAAGGGGATCGGGTGCTCGCTCACAGGTCGACCGGGGAATGAGCCTCGAGCGACCTATCAGCGGCTTCGAGGATGCGCAGGACCGTGAGCCCTTCGGCCCCTCCAGAAAGAGGCGCCTCCTTTCCGTTGATGCATGCGAGGACATGGAGGAGTTCCACGCGGAGTGTTTCCGTCGTGTCGATCTTCGGAATGAGGACGTCACCGGAGCGGTACACTGGGAAGAGCGGGTCGGCGGGCTTCATTTCGCCGAGGCGTTCCTTCTGGATGCCCGTGTCGTAGATCTTCAGCTTCTCCGAAGGGTGGATGTCATCGAACAGCACCATCTTCTTCGTGCCGCCGACGATCGTCTGACGGATCTTCACCGGCGAGAGCCAGCTGACGTGGATATGTGCGTCGAAGCCGTCCTTCCACGAGAGGTGGAGGTGGCCGATCTCCCGATGATTACCGTGGTAGTTGCTGCCGTGTGCAAAGACCGACTCGATGTCTCGAAGGTCCTTCAGTTGGCCAAGCATCGCAAGGTCATGGATCGCCAGGTCCCACAGGACGTTCACATCCGGCTGGATGAGGCCAAGGTTGATGCGTGTGGAGTCGAAGTAGTAGAGCTCGCCGAGCTCGCCCGCTTGCATCAATTCCTTCATCTTCTTCACGGCGCCCGCGAAAGCGAACGTGTGGTCGACGAAAAGGAGCTTGCCTTGTTTCTTCGCGAGGGCGATGAGCTCCTCACCTTGCGCAGATGTCGATGCCAAGGGCTTCTCGACGAAGACGTGCTTCCCGGCTTCAAGGGCTTTCTTCGCGAGATCGAAGTGAGACTTTGTCGGTGTTGCGACGGCAATGAGATCGAGTGTCGGATCCTTCAGGAGGTCGTCATAGGACGATGTCGTCTTCACACTTGGGTTGTGCGCCCGGGCCTTCGCCAAATTCTCTTCTTTCAAGTCGCATGCCCAGCGCATCTCCCATTCATCGATCGCGCCGAAGTTACGGAGGAGGTTGGGCCCCCAGTAACCAAGGCCGACAATGCCGACGGAGCGTCTGTTCATGGCTGTATGGTATCAGACCCTGGCCAGCTTCCTCTGGTGCTTTCCGACCATGCGAATGGTCGCATCCAAGTCTTCCTGCAACGCTTCACGATGCTTGCGAGCGTCTTCGAATTGATTGTGTGCTTCTTCGAAGCTCGTATGCACTTCGCCCCTGAAGATGAGAATCTCGCCTCTGAGTGATCGTACGTCCTTTTCCACAGCATCGAAACGTTTGGCTATTCGCTGCTCCAGACCCTGCAAGTGCTGCAGAATGACTGCCGATGTGATGCGCTTTGCCATAGGGAACGATGCTAAACCGCGATCGTCTAGAAGACAATCGACCTGTCTGGACCCACTCTTAATCTCATGAGTTCGCGGCATCTCTTTGCTGCATTTTCGTGATCTTTACCACCGAAGAACGACCTACTTCTCGCCCGTGATGATTGCCGTCATGCCCCACGTTCGACAAATAGCTTCCTTTACCGCCTTCGGCAGTAATTTTCCTAAAGGCAGCCAAGGGTGCGGCAGTTGGTTCGGGATGCCGTGGTTGTCGTGGATCATCACCTTCACATCCCGAAAATCTTTGAAGAGGTTTTTAAACTGCTTTCGGGAGTAGAACTTCGCGAGCATGTTCCCGCCGACTTTTGCGCCGTCGGTGTAGCGGTTTATGAGCGACTGATTGTCGTACTTCAAATATTGGCCGCGGAGCACGCCCTTCCCGAACTGGATCGCATAGCGCATGTGGACGGAGTTCACGTGGTACATCATCGCGAGGAACTTGCCGCCGGGCTTGAGCACGCGCTTGATCTCTGCGATGGCTTGTTCAGTCTCGGGCATATGCATAAGGCAGCCCCATGCACAGACGTAATCGAACGTGTTGTCCTCGAAGGGCATCTTCTGTGCGTCAGCTTGGATCACGTCCGCGGAGAGGTGGTAGAGATCGAGGCGCTTCTTCGTCAGTTCCACCGCTTTCGCCGTCAGGTCGATTGCCGTGACGTCGGCACCCATGCGAACGAACTGCTCCGTGAGCACGCCCGTGCCGCAGGCGATGTCGAGAACTTTCTTCCCCTTCAGCCCCTTCATATCGATGTACCGCGTGAGGAAGGGGTAGCCGCCGTTCTGCATGAATGGGATCCATTTCAGGAACTTGCGGTCGATGTTGCGATAGAACTCCCACGACCCTTCCTCTGCATCGACGAAGTAGTTGAAGGGGTTGTTGTGCCACCAGTCCTGGACCTTGGCATTCAGAGCCGAGTCATTGCGAAATTCTTTGCGCATGGCGGGAGTCTACCGATGTAGACTATGCCCGTGAAGTCGCGTTTAACCGTTCTCATTGCATGCATAGCTGTCTTGGTTGGATTCCTGACAATCCTGCCGTATGTCACGCACGTGTTTACGCCCGGATATGCGGGGCTGACGGTGCTGCGTGACAAGGACTATGGCAATTACTACAGCCGCATGCAGCGTGCACTCGACGGACACCCAGAAGAGAGTGCGAATGCGATCACGGCTGTTGGATCGGGTATCCAAGGAATGCAGACGGCTGGCGTCGAGAAGTTCGCGGGAACGTTCTTCGCGTGGACCAGTCTCCCTGCACCGCCCCTTGCAGTGATTCTCACAGCGCTCCTTACGCCCGCACTCTTTGTTCTTTTCTACGTGCTCTTCAAGGAGATTGGATTCGACGAGCAGTGGGCGCTCGGGCTTGATATCACGCTCTTCATCGCGATGTTCGGACCGCTCTCGCGCATGCCGCACCCGGGGTGGTCCTTTATCCCAGCAATTGGTGCGCTGATTGTGTTCCTCCGGTTCGCAAAAGCCCCGTCATTCAACACTGCCCTCGGTGCAGCGCTACTGCTCGGGTCATTGCCCTTCCTCTACTTCTGGCATTGGACCTTCGTGTGGGCCGCGTGCGGATCTATCGCGCTTCTCACACCCTCCCTCCTGCGTCGTTCGTGGCTGTGCGTCGTTCTCGGTGTTCTTACACTGCTCATCGCTTCGCCTTTCCTTCTTCATACGGCAGCCTTGATGGCAAATCCTCTCTATCCTGAGGTCGCGATCCGCGCGAGCTTCCTCTATCAACGCACACCCGAATCGTGGCCACGGACAATCCTGCTTCTCGTGCAACTCGGAGTGTTCGCATCGCTCTGGAGAGTGTTCCGCCACGATCGTTCATACCTTCTTTCGCTCGGTATTCTTGCGGGGCTCATCCTCGCAATGCACCAGAACGTGTTCCATAACAAAGTGTTGATGCTTGCGTCGCACTTCGAGCCGCAGATGATCCTCGCGTCGTGCATCGCGGGGGTATGGGTGCTCTCGCGAAAGGTCGATCTTGTTCGACGGGGGATTGTTGCAGGAATTGCAGCACTACTTCTTGCTGGAGGCGCGTACGACTACGCGTTCATGAACGAATTCTTCATTCCGACCGAGAAAGATTTCCGTGAGCAGCACCTACTCCAGCCGATTGCCCTCCTTCGGGAACAGCCTGCAGGGACCGTGCTGACCGATGCGACGACCGGACGTACTGTCACGGCCTGGACGCACCATGGGATTGTCTACACGACGCACTCACGATTCCTCTTTATCTCCGATGAAGCGATGGCCGAGTCGTTTTGCATGAGCGAAGTGTTTGCTGAAGAAATCCGTCCCTTAAGAGCACTCTACATCGAGTACAACCGCGTGCTCGACTCATTGGCAATGCGCCAGCGGGAGGAATCGCTCGTGACGGAGTTGTGCCAGCAGGTGCGCGCCGAGCCCATGAAGTACATGCGTGCGTACGGAGTTCGATACATTCTGGAAAATTCGAAAGAAAGGCCAGACTGGCATGTGGATCGGAGCATTGCGGCGCTTGCGGTGATCGGTTCCGGAAGCGGTTGGACCCTGTGGGAGCTGGCTCGGTAGTATGGGCGCTATCGAAACACGCAACGCACGCATTGGCCTCGTTCTCCTGACTGTCGGGCTGTTCCTTGTGCTCGCGTTCTCAATCGTTCGTTCAGTGCAGCAGCTGGGGTACATCCCCATTCGCCAGCTCGACGACGGCGCATATTTCAGCCGCATCCAAACGGCGTTGCTTGGTCGTATGGGTCCGTACGAAAACGGCATCACGTCTCCGGACGACAGGATTCGGGCAGCCGGTCCTGCACTTCTTGAAAGGGCAGAGGGGTGGATATTGCCGTGGGGTGGTCTTACCGGCGTCGAAGTCGGCACGTTCTTCATGCTCCTCTTTGCCCCGTTGTTCCTGCCGCTCACGTATTTGTTACTTCGTCAGTCTCATGTGCGTCCATATGGAGCGCTTGCTGCGTCAGGTGTGCTCTCGGCATCCCTCATTGGCGTTCTCGATCGTCCGCATCTCGGGGTGCTTTTGCCGCTCATGATCCTAACGCTCGTGTGCGTGCATCACCTCGCGATGCGACCGACGATGCGGCTCGTGCCAGTCGTCGCCATCTTCCTCGCGCTCCTTCCATCGCTCTACTTCTGGATCTGGATGTTCACGTGGGTCGCGGCAGCGCTCCTCTTTTTACTGCGCTGGCAAATCCGTGATGAATATCGAACACAAGCCTTACGGTATCTGGCCCTGGCCGGGGGAGCGGGATTCCTCCTGAGTATTCCGGCACTTCTTTCCACGTGGGTATTGCAGTCAGCTGATCCGACCTTCGCGGAAGTCTCGTTGTATCGTGGGGGCCTCTATCCCTCGCATGCAATCGTTTCGCCGATACGGTCGTTGCTGCAGCTGATTGTGCTCGCCGGAGTTGCCTTCACTTTCTGGAAGAATCCTGCACAGCGTCGATCACTCCTTCTGCCACTTGCCCTTATCGCCTCGTCGTTCATTGTCACGCATCAACACGTC
>CAYQJY010000019.1:0-16175 GCA_964418005.1 uncultured Candidatus Peribacteria bacterium | reverse complement strand
GACGAGCACCGTCTTGTTCTTCAAGGCGTCCGGCACCTTGCCTGCTGCGATGCGCTGTGCGAGTCCTTCGACGATCGCGGTCTTGCCCACGCCCGGCTCACCGATGAGCACGGGGTTGTTCTTCGTCTTGCGGTTCAAGATGTGAATGACGCGTTCGATCTCCTGGTCGCGCCCGATGATCGGGTCGATCTTTCCTTCCTTCGCTTTCGCAACGAGGTCATCGGTGAAGTAGTCGAGCGCAGGCGTCTTGCTGTTACCTTCGGCACGGCGCTTCTTCAGGCCTTCGGGTTCTCCCGTTGCTGCCCCCGGCTGCATGCCCGAAATGGCGCCCTGGAGGCCCTGGAAAAAGGCTTCGAGCGATTGCTCGACGCTGCGGTTCTGCTGCCTGAATTGGCTGATTTGTCCGAACATTTCTTCGACATGGGACTTCAGGGCATCGGGGTCCACCTGCATGCTTTCGAGGATGAGCGTCGCACCACTCTTGCCGCTCGAAACGAGGGCGTAGAGGAGATGTTCCGTACCGACGTTCGCGTGACGGAATTTATGCGCGGTGACGACCGCCTGCTCGATGACCGTGTGGAGGAACGTCGAGAGTCCGTGGCGCACGTGCTTGCCTTCGAGCGCGCCGAGCTTGCTCGACTTGAGGAGGATGCGCACGTTCTCGAGCGTTACGCCTGCACCCGTGAAGATCGAGAACGCGAGCGACTTCGGAATCGAAAGAAGTCCGAGCAGGAGGTGCTCGGTCCCGATGTACATGCTCTGCATGCTCTTCGCCTCTTGCTCTGCAATCTGGAGTGCGAGCTTCGCGTTGGGGGTGAACCGATCGAATGGTTGCATAGCTGATAGGGGAGAATTGTCACTCTAGCATAGAGAGTGCTAACGCGTCGAGCGCTCAGGTAAGTATATCAGCGGAGTGTGTGTTGGACGAGTGACAGGAGCCCTCGTTTGCATGTCTACTAGTCTAAGACGTATACAAAAATTGTACAAACAACAGTCCTAGCATCGGCAAAGAAACGATGGGGTAACTCTGTGGAAAACCCCTTCTAGCCCTCAGGAACCCCGGTGATGCTGGCGCCAGTCTTCGAGGAAGATTGTGATGATCGTCGTGACCGGAACGGCGAGGAGGAGGCCGAGGATCGGGTGGATGAGCTGCGGGAAGCTCAGACCTGCGAGCATCGCGCAGATGATGGCGATGGGCGAGAGGCCAACTGCGCGCCGCATGATGAGAGGGACGAGGAGGTTATTTTCGCACCACTGAATGACGTAGTAGACGAGGGCTATCCCGAGTGCCCACCAGAAGCCGCCGGTCGTGATGCCGATGAGTACGGCAGGGACAGCGGCGATGAACGGTCCGATGTACGGGATGAATTCTGTGAAGCCGGCGAGCACCGCGAGTGTCGCTGCATACTCTTCCATGCCGAGGATGAGGAGCGCGATGTACACAAGGAGGCCGATGCAGAACCCGAGGAGGAGTTGGCCGCGTGCCCACTGACCGATCTTGTGGTGAACGGCTTCCGTCTTGTCGTCCAAGTACAGGCGGCTCTTCGTGCCCAGAAATCCGCGCACCCACATGCGCACGTGCTCACGCTCCATCTGAATGAAGAACGCGAGGACGAGGACGATGATGAGCTGGGCGATGAATGCCGCGACGGAGCCTGCAAGCTTCGTGACGAACTGCACGCCGGCCACACCCACAGACGACATGCTGTCGCTCCATTTCTGGAGGGCATCCGTGAAGTTGTTGATCGATTGGTCGCGGAGGGCGGCCTGCACCAGATCGGCGAGATCGCGCTGCACATCGACCGGGACCAGCGGTAACCAGGTGAAGTCGGGGTTCGCGAGGAACTGGTTCACTTGCGACTTGATAAGGAAGGCGATCTGCTGAAGCTGCTCGGCGATGATCGGAATGAGGGAGATGAGGAGGAAGACGAGGACGATCACAGCGAAGACGTAGTGCACGAGCACGCCGATCCCGCGCGGAACGCCCCAGCGTTCCATCAGGCGCACGCCCGGATCGATGATTGCCGCCACAAAGAAGCCGAGACAGAGGAGGATGATGACGTTGCGCAGCCAATAGAGGAGCGCGATGCCAACGGCGACCGCGACGACGACGAGCATCGCCTGCAGGATTGATGCGGGGGAGAAGCGGACCGTGAGAATATCTGGAGTCGAACCATTGCTGTGGCGAGTGGGCAACGGTTCATCGTTCGCATCATGCTTCTTCCTTCTTTTCTGCAGTTCGCTCGAGGCGCGCTGAATGAGGCTCTGAGCTTTCTTGCCGAGCACCCGGAAGGATGTGAAGGAATCGTCGGATTGTTTGCGAGGCGTCATATACCGAGGATGGTAAGGACAAGATCGAGGATGAGATACGAGCACACCGTGACGATAAGACCGATGATAGACCAGTAGATCCTGGATTTCGCATCGCCTTCGTCGCCCTGAAGTGATCCGATCGCATACTGGTAGCCGGCGTACATGATGTTAATGACGAAGATCGTGCCGACGAGGCCAATCACGAGTGAGACGAGGTGTCCGATGAAGACGGGAATGCAGGCGGCGAGGATTTTCCCATCGGTAAAGCTGCAGCCTGTCAGTCCTTCCATGATGACGCCCGGTTGTTGAGCCGAAACCACCTCAATAAAACGCATGGGCACAGTGTGGCGCCCTTGCATGGAGGCCCGCTACTAGCGCCGCGCCGTTTCGACTCGCAAGAAGAACGTTCTGTGTTCTAGTGAGTTGCTAGATCCTTCAACAAAGAACCCGCCTTCGCAACGCTTCGGCGGGTTCTTTTCGTCAGCCGTTTATCCAGATTAGAAGCTCGAACAGGCGGGGAGTGCGACGATCGAAGTTGATTCGCACGTGTTGTAGAGCTCGCCACGGTGGCACGCATCGGTGCCTGCTTCACCCTTCACCGTATCGCTGTCGGGACCTCCGTCGAGGGCGTCACCATCATTGCCACCCTGGACGCTGTCACTGCCTGCGCCACCACAGAGGGTGTCGGCTCCGGTTCCGCCCTTGAGCGTGTCGTTCTCCGTGAGGCCGATGAGTGTGTCGGTACCGGTGCCTCCGTCGATGGTGTCGTTGCCGGCGCCGCCATTCATCCAGTCATTCCCCGCGCCGCCTTCGATTTTATCCGTGCCAGCGAGGGAACAGATTGTGTCGTGGCCGCCCATACCCTTGATGCTATCGAGGCCGATAGTGCCGACGATCACGTCGTCTCCCGCTGTACCGGTGAGTGCATTGAGGTACGCCTGGCCGTTCTGCGGTCCGCCGACGATGATGCCGTTTTGGACGGAGATCGTCGGGGTCAGACCGTTGCAGGTGACAGGCTCGACCTGACAGACCGCGGAGCATCCGTCACCATTGATTGTGTTGCTGTCATCGCACGTTTCAGCGCCGGCGACGATGCCGTCCCCACACGTGGTCGTGCAGGCACTTGGTTCACCGGAGCAGGAGAAGCCACTGTCGATTGTGCATGTCGTCGAACATCCATCGTTTGGGTTCGTGTTGTTGTCATCACACGCTTCGCCGATTTCCACGTCGCCGTTCCCGCAGACCGGGGCTGGCGGGTTATCGATGGCATCGCAGTCGCCACTCGCAAGATCGCCGACTTCATCGGCTGTAAGTGCGCGGCTATAGAGGCGCACGTCATCCAGTTGGCCGTTGTTGAAGTTCGCGCCGCTGTAGACGTTCGACACCGGTTGGTTGGAATCGAAGAGGGAAGCGGGGATCGCGCCCGTAATGGAGCCTGTCATAGCGATGCCATTCAAGTAGACGTTGAGGGAAGATCCATCGTAGGTTCCAGCGAGGTGGTTCCAGCCGGTGTCGGTCGTTGTGGAGGAAGACATGAAGTACGTGTGGGCGGCGCCGTCGCCGCTCACGTTCCAGTAGATCTTGTTATCGGAGAAGACCTGCAGGACGAAGCTGCGCTGGTTACCCGCGGTGTCCCACTTGCTCACGTGCACCTGGTCGCCCGGTGCGCGTTTGAACCAGAAGGAGACCGTTGCGTCGGTCGAGAGATCGAGCGAGGCGCTGTCGGGAGCGGAGAACGATTGGCTGCTTCCGACAGAGAAGAGCGCACTGTAGAAGTCCGCGAAGGAAATCGTCGGGGAGACATCAGGCGAGTAACCCGCTCCGTTGACCATGGTGCCGTTGTTGCCATTGCCGGACGAGTCGATCACTGTTGAGCCTGATCCTTCATCGAACTTCCAGTAGGCCTTCAGTCCGACATCGGTGCTGATGCAGGCGGGCGGTCCGCTTGGGCAGGTCTCGTTCCAGACAATGATGAACTTGTCACTTGTAAGGTCCGTGAATGCTGGAACGGTCAAGCCTGTCCCCGCCGCCGCTGCCTCGACCAGCGTGTTACCGGTTGTGTATCCATCGAGTTTATAGGGGTAAGCAAGGGTGCACTCAGGCGAGGCAGTCTCATACGTGCTGTAGTCCGCGCCCAGCGGCATATCGGACGTCGTCGCGTAGTACGAATTCGCGTTGTTGTGCCCTACAGGACCAAGAACGTAATTTCCGTTGCCCGAGGCGAAGAGCGGTTCGGTATCCGCCCAAATGGCATGCATCGGGAATGCTGTGCTGCTTGCGTTCGGTATTGTCGCCACCACGCCGTCGAGGTACTTCACGATCGTGACCTTGACGGTATCTGCGGCACCTGCGAACGGAATGCTCACAAGTGTCTGCGAAAGAACGATGGCGGAGGCGCTTGCGACGCCGAGGATCCGTCGGATCCGTGCTGAATGCAGCAGCATGGGGGAGGGGGGAAGGGGTGAGGGGAAAGATCGAACGATAAGAGGCAATCTCACCATATTGCCCGTTTAATGTCACAGCGACTGCCTTGCGTACTTGTCGCCGATTCTCTCTGGCGCACTCCTTCCATACGGATACTCTGTGTGCGTCAATTCGATGCGTATGCATTTCTCTCCATGACGAACTTTTCCTGGTCGTTGGCCCCGAAGCCCGTTGTCTCACTCGCACCCATGGCGGGTGTGACCGATGCGTCATACCGACAGCTCATCAAGAAGATCGCGCCGGAGGTCGTCGTGTACACGGAGTTTCTCAGTACTGATGCGCTCGCATATGGTGCGAAGCGGACGATGGAGATGCTCGCGTTCGATGCGACGATCGAGAGACCGTTCATCGTCCAGGTGTTTGGCGACACACCGCAGCACTTCTTGGAAGCAGCGAAGGTGATCGAGTCGATCGGCGCGGATGGGATCGACATCAACATGGGCTGCCCGGCGGCGAAGGTCATCTCGAGCTGTCACGGTGCTGCACTCATCAAGAACCCAACGCTCGCTGCCGAGCTCGTCCACGCGACGAAGAAGGCGGTGAAGATTCCGGTCTCGGTGAAGACGCGCCTCGGGTGGGACCGCGCGGACACGCTCATTTCTTTCTGTAAGGGATTGGAGGAAGCAGGGGCGGATGCCTTTGCGATCCATGGTCGTCGCTACTGCGACAAGTTCACGGGAAAGGCTGACTGGAGCCAAATTTATGAACTCAAGAAAGTGGTGAAGGTGCCGGTGTTCGGGAACGGCGACGTGAACTCCGCGCAGGACGCGCTCGAGAAGATCGGGAACCTCGATGGTGTGATGGTGGGGCGGGGGACGTTCGGCAATCCGTGGCTCATGCGCGAGATCTGCGACGCATTAGCGGGTAGCGGTCAGCAGGTAGCTGGTAGCAACGAATCAATGACAACGCGCTACCCGCTACCCGCTTCTTCCGACAAGAACATCCCAACTGTTCAGCGTTTATCTTTTCAGGAGAAAGTCCCCTTTATCATTGAGCACTGCGAGCTCTCGGTCGCGATCAAAGGCGAGCGCCTGGGGATGCTCGAGATGCGTCGTCATCTTTCCAGTTACGTGAAAGGCTTCGACGGTGCGGCAGACCTGCGCAGCAAATTGGTGCGCGTCGAAAAATTGGCGGAGGCGAAGTTGTTGTTGCTTGCAGCGGCCTGATTGTTAGCACATCAATCCGTTCTTGTTTCTTGTTCAGGAGTGGTTGGGTACTGCGGGTTGCAGTATTGTGCGAATGGAACGCCCGGGTGTGTTTCTTTCATGAACGCATGGAGTATGTCTGCAGTGGGGGCAGCGGCTATAACAATGGTTGAGTTGTTGATGCCAGGCACAAGTGCCATCACTTGGCCGCGGTGCTCGTTCGCCATGTCTATCGTGATGCGTGGGATCCAGGTCGCCGGCAGCTCCTGTTGGGAAGCATCCTCTGTTCGTTCAATCGTTGCCATACACTGCTATTGTCCGCTGCATGAGGGGGCAGTCAAGGATCCTCGCTACTTCGCACGTTTCTGGCATGAAAAACGACGTCCCCCTTCTATTGCCACTCAGGTCGATCAGCACAGCGCATGCGCGGACATTCCGTTTCGTGTACGACGCGATCGTCTGATCAGCTTGGGATCTCGATGATCGCAATGCCGCGGTTGTCGAGTTTTGGTCGCAGAACAAAGCCATCACTGAAGATGCCCTTCTCTTCTCGATCGGGGCTGCTATCGACGATCGACTTCTTGTTCGTCATCCGTCGTGTCGTCACTTCGTCGATAATTCTAATGGCCTCGGTTGCAGCTGCTCCACGAATAAGCTTAACAATCTCTCCTGTTTCAAGGTTGTCGGTGATTCCATCGCTCATCAGTAGGATGCGGCTGCCGCGTTCGACCGGATGCTTGGACCAGAAGGGTTCGGGGGCTTTGTAATTTCCGCGACCGTTTCCATCGCTATCGCCGATGCTCTCCGTCACGACGTTCCGATGTGGATGTAGCCGAGCCTGTTCTTTCGTGATGACGTTCGCATTCAAGAGCGATTGAACCAAACTCTCGTCGACGGACTCCGCAACCACGTCGTAGCAGGGCGAGAGCAGCGTTGCGCGGACGTCACCGCGTCGGTAGCCCGTCACGGTCGGTTCCTCTCCGTCAATTTCGATTCGTACCGATGCGAAACACGCTCCGGCAAACGCCCAGCACAGGCGTCGGATGGCTTCACGCTTCGTGTATTCAAGGGCACCTTGCATGTCGTCCGGAAATGTCGCAAGTCCATGGGCAAGGCAATCAGCGAACTCGTCGCCCTGTTCCGCACCGCCGATACCATCGATAACGGCTGCCATGTTGTGATCGATGTGCAGCGCTACACGGTCCTCATTTTTCTTTTTATAAGGATTGACACCGATGTCCGTTGCGGCGGTGAGGATGATCCCATCGGGGCTCGTATACTGCTCAATTGCAGACGAGAGAGATGCTGCTCCGTCGCCCGTGATGACGCGAGAGAGTGACATCGTGAGCGAGATGAACGTAGCTTAGCGCGTGACCTTGATACCCGGGCCCATCGTCGGGGCGATCGTGATCGACGAGATGTACGTCGACTTGATGCCTGCGGGCTTCGCTTCGTCGAGCGCGGCGAGGATCGCTTCGAGGTTCTCGGCGAGCTTCTTGCCACCGAAGGAAATCTTTCCGAATGGCACGTGGATGATACCGGCCTTGTCCATCTTGCACTCGATGCGGCCCTTCTTCAGTTCGGCGATGGTCTTTGAAAGGTTATCCGTGACCGTTCCAGCCTTCGGGTTCGGCATCATGCCTTTCTGGCCGAGGATCTTCGCGATCTTTCCGAGATTTTTCATGACAGATGGCACTGCGACCGCAACGTCGAAGTTGATCTTGCCCGCTTCGATGTCCTTCGTGAGCGTTTCGAGTCCGACGATATCTGCGCCAGCCTTCTTCGCGTCGGCTTCCTGCTCCTCCGGAACGAACGCAGCGATGCGGACGGACTTTCCTGTGCCGTGCGGCAGGGCGACCGTCGTGCGGACGAGTTGGTCTGCCTGCGTCGTGTCGGCGTTGATGCGCACGTGCGCTTCGGCTGTGGCGTCGAAGGTCGATGTACTGACCTGCGTCAAAAGCTCCGCAGCGTCCGCGACGGAGTAGCTGGGCTTCGTGATTTTCGCCGCAGCGGTCGTGTACTTCTTACCGCGGAGACCGAGACCGGATGCGCCGCGCTGCTGCGTCGGCTTGTTGGAGGATTTCTCCGACATAAAGGGTGGGGGAATGTGGTACGGACGTCCTCCTTCGCACAAGGCTAAGGCGGACTCCCACAAAGGGGCCCGTATTGTGCTTATACGGATGGCTGAAGGCAAGCCCTCTTTACCTCACTTTTTCTTCTTTCCAGCCTGTTTCTTGGCAACCGGCGTCTTTGCTTTCAATGCTAAGGATGGCAGCTGCAGCGTGGGGAGGGCGAGGCGGCGGGTGGTCACTGTCCTGCGGGCGCGGCCCACCTGGGTGAACCAGCCGAGCACGAGACCGAAGGTGAGCATCGTGATGTGGACGATGAGGTTCTTCGTCGGGAACTCGAGGCCCGGGATGCTGATGGCCACGACGATCGTCATGACGAGCGTGAGGAGCGCGTACGACGTGATGATCAAGCCGATGAGCTTCCACGTGAAGAAGAAGAGCGCTTCTGGTACCGCTTTCGCCGAGGCTTCGATGCCGCGGAGCTTCGCGTCGTGCCAGAGGAACAGCATGCCGCCGAGGGCGAACACGAAGAGGAGACCGACGTAGGTATCGTTCGAGAGGAGCTCCTCCGAAAGGACGGCGAGGAGCACCGGCACGCTTCCTGTCACAATGAGGATGATGCCGACCGCCTGCGCGAAATAGCAGTACGTTGCATACGCGACTTCCCAGGCATTCCCACCGCGAACCATTCCCGCGAGGGCGACGAGCGCGAGGAGCGCGACGACGCCGACCGGAAGCAGCATGCCGTACGGCAAGTTTACGTTCTGGAAGACTCCGTTCAGGGACGAAGGAAACATAGGGCGGTGGAAGGTGCGGGGATCAGCGTACGCCAACACGAACAATGCGCGCACGCAAATAACGTTGCAAGAAGCAGAAAAGAGAATGTAGAAGCAGAAGCGGAAACAACGAAAAATCAATCATCATCTCTGCTCTCTTCTTTCTTCTCTCTGCTTCTTACTCCACCGTCACGCCCATGTTCCGTGCCGTTCCGGCGAGCGTGCGCATTGCCGCTTCGAGGTCTGTCGTGTTCAAGTCGGGGAGTTTGATCTTCGCGATTTCCTCGAGGTCCTTCTTCGAGATCTTGCCGACTTTGTTCTTGTTCGGCTCGCCCGAACCCTTCTCAATCTTCGCTTTTCCCTTGATGAGCTCGCTTGCCGGCGGCTGCTTCGTGACGAATGTGAACGAGCGGTCATCGTAGACCGTGATCACGACCGGGATCATCTGTCCCATCTGGTCCTTCGTCGCGGCGTTGAATTGCGTGCAGAACCCCTGGATGTCGACACCAGCTTGTCCGAGCGCGGGCCCAAGCGGGGGCGCTGGGTTGGCTTGGCCGCCACGGGCGACCACTTTGACGACTTTTTTGACTGCTTTAGCCATGGGGAGTTGAGAGTGCGGGTAGGGTACGGACGGAGAAGGGGGCTGTAAAGGGAAAAACGAGGAATAGCTTCTCGTATTTATGAGCTAGCTTGCCTGGTTTCTCATTCCTATAAGCTAGTTCCTCGTTCCACCTTTGTTAGGGCATCAACGGCCTGCTTCATCACTGCTTCCTTCCCTGCGGTCGTATGGAACTCGTAGAGGCGCTCGCGGACGCGGACGAAGGTGAGCGTCTCTTCGCTGAGGGCTGGGTCGCGGAACGTAAGGACATTCCGTGTCGGCTTCCCTTCTTCTTGGATCGTCGTATCGCTGAGGGCCGAGACCTGTGCCGAGAAGGCGGAGAGCAATGCTTCCTTCAATGCGATGAATGCTTGCTTGCTATCGCCATCGAGCCACGAGACAGAACCCGCACGATCGCCGTCCTGCAAAATGATGACGGAGCGTACAGGTGCATTCTTCGCGACCTGTGCGAGGAACGTCAGATCTTCCGATGGCTGCACGGTCACGTTGATCGCGCGGAGTATATCTTCCGGATTTCCTTCGCCCGCCTTCGCGGTGCCGTTCGTCTGCTGCTGACCCACGACATCCGCCACGGACTCACGTCCGGCCAAATAGTAGTCCGCCGCACCGATGCCCGTGAGCACAAGAAGCAGGAGAACCGTCGTCGTGATTTTCGCGCTGTTCGTCATTGGAGCGGAGGGAATAATACGCAGGGGAGTGAGCTGACGATAGGTGAAGATAAGGAGACTACAATATCATTTTTACTAATTATGTCAATATCCCGGAAATCACTGAAAAACGCTACACTCCGGGCCATCGCCCTTAAGCGCACATCCGCATCGGCAGCCGTCCTTGCCCCGGTGGAAACACCCTCGGAGGCAGCGGAGCAGGTGGGTCTGCGTCCCCGGATGCTCGATGAGTACGTCGGGCAGGGGAAGATCAAGGAACATCTGCGCATTCACGTCCGAGCCGCTGTGTCGCGCAACGAGCCGCTTGGACATACGCTCTTGCACGGTCCGCCGGGACTGGGGAAGACAACGCTAGCGCACATCATCGCACGCGAGATGGGATCGCAACTCAAAGTGACGACGGGTCCGGCGATCGAGAAGCCGGGCGACGTTGCTTCGCTCCTCACGAACCTTGCAGCGGGCGATGTCCTCTTCATCGATGAGATTCATCGTCTCCGACCGGCAATAGAGGAAGTGCTCTACGGTGCGATGGAGGACAACGTGCTCGACATCGTTATCGGCAAGGGGCCGACCGCACGCAGCGTTCGCCTCACGCTCAAACCGTTCACACTCGTCGGTGCGACGACGAAAGCGGGGGCGATGAGCGCGCCGCTCCGAGATCGCTTTATGCATTCCTTCAAACTTGGGTTCTACGAACTCGGAGAGATGAAGGACATTGTTGTGCGCTCTGCAGGTATCCTTGGTGTCCAGCTCAAAGGAACCGCTGCCGATGAGATCGCTTCGGCAAGTCGCGCCACCCCACGCATTGCGAATCGTTTAGTGCGTGCTGTCCGTGATTTTGCGCATGCTCGCTCCGAAGCATCGGTGAACGACGCGTGTGTTCGTGAAACGCTTCACTCGCTCGATATCGATGAGACGGGGCTCGACGCGACGGATCGCGCGCTTCTCTCGACGATCATCGAATCGTTCAATGGCGGGCCGGTCGGTCTTTCGACACTTGCGGCGATGCTCGCAGAAGAGGAAGAGACGATCGAGAGCATGTACGAGCCGTACCTCATGCAACAAGGGTTCCTCCAGCGCACGGCGAAGGGTCGCAGCGTGACGAAGCGTGCGTACGAGAAACTGGGACGCGCAGTCCCGCAAACATCGAACGAATCTCAGCAACTCTTCTAAGCTGCAACGAATGCAACGTCGGTCTCGGGCGGGACAGGCCGAGGCTTCTCTGTTTCTTTCTGTTTCAGAAGAAGTTGGCGGCGCGAGACGCGCGTGATCCAAATTGGTTCGCCGCGGAGGAACATCGGCGAAAATGCACCGACAGGAGGCTCTCCCTGCGAGGCGAGGAGCGTGGCCGCAACGAGGAGACTGCAGCACGTCATGCCGGGCGAGCATAGGACGTAGGGCGATCAGTGAGAAGTAGAAGCTGTTGCGGAAAGGGCAGCTTCAATTGTTGAATACATTTGTTGTTCAAAAAGTGCCCGAGAACAGCGTTCTGCGCGCTTTCTGCAGATCGTCGGGTCGACATTCAATGGGGTATGCATGAGCGCTTGCGCAAATGCATCATCGGTGGAATCGCACACTGCTCCGACTGAAGAGTCAATGAGTTCAGGTGTTCCACCACCACTCACAGTGATAACGGGCGTGCCACACGCGAGCGCTTCGACAGCGTTGATGCCGAAATCTTCTTCGCCCGGAATGAGCAGTGCGCGTGCTGAACGGTAGAGTCCGCGGAGTGCTTCGCCTTCCACGCGGCCATGGAAACGAACATCGGCTCCCTTCGCATGTGCTTCGAGTGCACGTTGCGCGGAACCCTCACCGACGATCGCGAGCGGCACGTGCGCGTTTTTGCAGGCATCAATCGCGCGGTCGATGCGCTTATACGTCCGGAGACTCGCGACGATGAGGAATGGCCCAGTCGGTGTTGCATCGTGCTTCGGCGGCACCGCGAACCATGGATCATCTGCGAAAGGATGCACGACCGCGCTCGTTCTTCCCCAGTAGAGTTCGATGCGACGTTGTACCGATCCGGAGGCGGCCACGAGTGCCGTCGGGCGATCCGCAACGGTCGCATCCCACGTGCGCAAACGATGAAAGAGGCGTGACGCGAAGAATCGTGCGGGCGCTGACATGCGCTCCTGGACCGATACAGTCATATCCCAGAGGTAGCGTGCAGGCGCGTGGACATAGCACACGTGCGCCGTTCCCGGCGGAACCTTCAACCCATGAACGAATGCGGACGATGAACTGAGGATGAGGTCGTAGCCGGTGAAGTCCCACGCTTCGACGGCGCCGCGGAAGAATGGAAGGTAGAGGTGGTGATTGAACTGTCGCGTGAGCGAGGCGATCCACTGCAAATGCGATGTCTTTACGCGATGTGCGGGGAACCAATCGCCGAGCTTTCCCTGGTCGTAGAGCAACGTGAAAATATTTGCGTCGGGGTACATCGCCGCGAATGCCTTCGCGATCCGTTCTGCGCCACCGCGCACTGTGAGGAGTTCGTGGACGATGGCAACTTTCATACAAGGGAGGGAACTTCCTGTGCCATACGTGCGATGCGCGCGGCGAGTGTTTTTGAAAGAATGCGTGGACCGAGCGATGCGATCTTGTTGAGGAGCCCTGGTGTGACGATGTCCTTCCCGCGTTTCATACCCTCGTAGCCAGCACGTGCAGCGTCCCGTGCCGTCATCGTATGAAGCTTCTTAAAGAGAGGAGATTCGAGCATGCCCGCTGCTTTCTGGAATCCTGTGCGCGTTGGCCCGGGGCAGAGACATGTGACACTCACGCCTGTTCTTGCGAGTTCGTTGCCGAGTGCGATGGACCAGTGGAGGACGTACGCCTTCGTTGCGTAGTAGACGGCCATGAGCGGGCCCGGCTGGAACGCCGCGGTCGATGCGACATTGAGAATGTACCCACGCTTCCGTGTAATCATTCCCGGAAGCAGTGCGTGCGTGAGGAGTGTGAGCGAATGCATGTTTACCATGAGCATCGATTCGATTTCGCGTGTGTCTGTCTCAGCGAACGGAGCAAGTCGTCCCACGCCTGCATTGTTGATGAGGGTGTCGATGACGATCCGTTCCTGGCTGAGCGTGTTCACGATGTGATGCACAGATGAGGGATCGTTCAAATCTGCCACAAGCACGGTGGCCGCGATGCCTTGAGAGCGGAGTTCCTCGGCAAGCGTCTCAAGTGCGTCTGTCCTGCGGCCAACGAGCACGACGTCGCATCCATCCTTTGCCGCCAGACGCGCGAATTCGGTTCCGAGCCCGCTGGATGCGCCGGTAATCAGGGTGGCCATGCCCATAGTGTAGCTGCGTCTTGCACGTTGCACCCTGTGAACACAGCGGGGATAATGAGAGACCATCATGCGATCCATCTCCCCATTCCGGCTCTTGGCCTTCGCGGTACCGTTCATCCTCGCGCCGCTTGTATGGGCTGCGACGCCGCCAGCATGGATCGACGACGATTTTCGTCTGTGCATGGGTGATGCTGCCGATATCGAGCTCGACGATCGCATCGATGAGTTTGATGACTACTACGAAGTGATGCTCGAGGATTTGCGATGGTACCGCCGCAATGTGCGGGATGCGTGGGACATCGTTGATGAAGCACAGCGCAAAACATTTCTGAAGCAGATTGATCGAGAGTTGGCGACGCAGATCAAGAATCGGGGTCAGACGCTGTCAGATCGTCTGAAATCGCTGATGGAGACGCGGACAGATAGAGAAAGTGTTTGCAAAAAATACCAGTCGGATGCTAAAAAATTTGCAGCGGGCATCTGCACATCGACGTCGCAATGCTCCTCTGGGAAGGTGTGCAGCATCGAGAGGGGCATATGCAACGCATCGTGCACCATTGGGTCGTTGTATTGCATTCCTGTCTGCGCGGGCACGTGCGTGAAACCATGATTGGAGGAGTTGGTATGATGTGCCTGTGGTGATGAAGATCCCTTACAGACGCCAGTGCGCGGGGCATACATGTGGTCCAGCCGCATTGAGGATGCTGCTTGCCTTTCATGGGATGCATCGATCTGAGGCTGTGCTCAGTCGTGCCCTGCGAACCGACAACGTTCGCGGCACAAATCGTGCGTGCATGGTTGCGGTGGCTCGCGCCGAGGGATTTCGTGTTCGCGCGAGAGGAATGACCCTGATCGATCTTCGGCGGCATGTGTCGGTGGGAGAGCCTGTGATCGTGAATTACATCGAACCGAGCGATGAGGTCGGTCACTTTGCCGTGGTGGCCTCGTGCGATGCCACGAACATCACGCTTGCCGATCCGTGGAATGGCGAACACCTTGTGCTCCCTGTGCGTGAGTTTTCCCGTCGGTGGCTTGGGTATAAGACCCGTGACACGCGGAAGGGGTGGGGGATGGTTGCTTGGCCTCGATCAGCGCTCTCTTTGCGAGGCGCGAGAGCTGCTTGAGCACAGCTTCGCGCTTGCGGACAGCCGAGAGTGTTGGGTGTTCTTCGTGGTACACAAATGTCACTGGTATGCGCGAGCGCGTGTACTTCGACGCCTTTCCCTCGTTGTGCAATTTCTCCCGTGCGATCAAATCGACGCATGTTCCCACGTAGAGTGAGTCATCCGCGCAGCGGGCGAGGTAGACGAAATGGGGCACGGAGTAAGTATAACTTCTAAAGAGCCCCCTAACACTTTTACCTGGGATGTGCGGAATAATTGTCTCTTTAGGCCCTTGTCATAGATCGGGAGAGGGCGTACACATGCTCGCCTCTTTTTTTTACTATGACCAATTACTCAAACGAAGTGCCGGAAGCACCTGTGTCAGGCGACAAGCAAGTCACGTTGCACGAATCGCCGTACGGGACACACTTACCGTCGTATCTCCGGGAGCGTCTGCAGCAAAAATTGCGACATGGACTTCTGGGGGAAGACCCTGGTCGGCTGCAGCCGCATGCGTGGTACCATGGACGCGCGAACGATACCTAAGCCATCGATTTTTCTCTTCTAGTAGAGGAAAGATGTGCAGGAATATTTAGATCCTAATGTGCATATGTTAGCAAGGGAAGCGGTCGGCGTTTCAGGGTAGAGTCGAGGGTGCTTTCCACCCCTCCTATGCCTACGAAAACGAAGAAGAACAAGTCGGTTGCGAAGAAGAAAAAGGTGCTGAAAAAGAAGAAGGTGACGAAGGCGGTGAAGAAGAAGGTGATCGCGAAAGCGAAGAAGAAGGCGGTGAAGAACATTCTAAAGAAGATCAACGTGCTTGGTCGTGTGACGCACTACTACGGTCACATCGGCGTCGCGATCGTCGACCTCGCGGCACCCCTGCGCCTCGGCGACACCGTGCGCATCAAGCACGGCGATCAGGAGTATCCGATGACGGTCACCTCGATGCAGATCGATCATCAGCCTGTCGCGGTCGCGAAGAAGAAGGATGTCATCGGGATGAAGACGTTCAAGAAGGTTCCGCCGGGCGCGGTCGTGCTGCCGGCATCGAGCGTTGACAGCTATTAGTATTATTGTATTATATTTTGGTGACCTCGTCATCTCGCGATTTTCGCACGGAGCTTGGTGCCCGCTTTCCTCTGTGGACCATTACTGGCCCATTTGTCGAGGATGTGGAGGACATTCCTTCTGTGGAGGAACAGGGAGTGGATGTGCACATTGTGGAAGCCTTACGGTGGAGGTTGTGCCGATGTTTGACCATCCTCGATGGGATGTCGCAGGATGAGCGCTACGCATCCGATACTGCTCTACAGCGCAGAGACAATGAGTTGTTTCAGTGGTTGCAGGAGGTATCCCGTTTACGTCGCAATAACTTTGTCGCAATCAGACCGTTCCTCGAGATGCTGTCACTGGCACTTCCATCCGTGACGGGCAAGAATAAGCAGAGCGAAATCAGGCTTGCCGTCGCTATCACCCGTGCGACGAACGCCATCGATGATGTGCCAGATCTCATGTATCGCTCCCTCGACGTCGCGAAGCTTATGACCGTAGCCGATCACCTTGACCGGTTACTGTTGGAAGTACACACCTCGTTGCGCACGTTCCTGGCATCGACTGCGGCCTGGGAAGATGATGATGACTAAAGATATGGTGGGTCGGGAGGGACTTGAACCCTCGGCCAATGCCTTAAAAGGGCACTGCTC
>CAYQJY010000018.1:0-16480 GCA_964418005.1 uncultured Candidatus Peribacteria bacterium | reverse complement strand
CATCCGAATAGCACGTCGAGTCTCTGTTTCGAACTTGCCCAGGAATTCCTGCGGCAAGGCGGACGCGCGACGATCGTTGTTGCTCCTGCCATCGGCGGCGTCATCCTCGGGCAATGGGTGGCGTACCATCTGAACACTCTCCTAGGAACGCCCGTGCTCGCGGCGTACGCTGAGAAGGACGGCGACGGATTCGTTATCAAACGCGGATACGACGCCTATGTGAACGGCGCCAGGACGCTTGTCGTCGAAGACATCCTCAACACGGGTGGCTCGGCCAAAGCGACGATCGACGCCGTAAAAGCGGTGGGCGGAGAACTCGTCGGCGTGCTCGCTTTGTGCAATCGCGGCGGCGTGAGCGCGAACGATCTGGGCGTACCCGACGTACCAGTCTTCCGTTCGCTCGTCGATATTTCGCTCGACGCGTGGGATCCGGCCAGTTGTCCGTTGTGTCATGACAGTGTCCCGATCAACACAGCGGTCGGCCACGGAAAGAAGTTCCTCGAATCCCAGAAGTAGGCGTGAGCTTGCTTCCATCATTCCTCCAACCATAGGACCGGCCCGCAAGGCCGGTTCTTTCGCTATGCGCTTACGGCACGAACACAAACGGTACCCGCAGCCTCTTCACATCCTCTAAGCGGTAATCGAGCATCTTCTCGCCGACGAAGATGATCGCAACTTCGTCCTCTTTCACGAGTTCTTGAATATTGTCCTGCAGAAGACCAGGTCGACCGAGGAACTCAAACCGAAATTCCTTTTTTCCGTCTGAGACTCGTGCGGCATTCATCTTCGTGAAGAGTGCTTGAGCCTCGATCGTCACTTCGGACATATAGTCGGGAGAATGCTTTTCCTCCGGACAGTGCAGCAATGTAATGTTCCGCACATGGTGCATCTCGGCCCAGTCAGCCACTGCCGGCATGCGGCGAATGAAAGACCTGCCCCGTGAACAGAGGACCGCGATCGACCCACGGGCGTGACGCTTCGGGAACGATGATGCATCCTCAGCGATCTTCAATGCTTTGGCCACAAGGGGAGTAAGTGGCGGCTGGACGATGAGGGTAAGAAGAATAATCCATAAACCAACCAACACGACTGTATCCGTGCCTGGAATGCCGGATGCGCTCAGTCCCATGAGCAGCACTGCGGGAATCACGCCCGTCTCACGGACGAACGAAAGGAAAAGTAATTCATTAAGCGCAAGCTTATGCTTTCCCGAAATAAACGGCGCGAGCGTGACGAAGACGGCGATTGGGCGGATGACGAACATGAAGAGAAAGCCCATCGTGATGCCGAGCGGCGCTACGTCTATCAAGGCACCAATATCGACCGTCGCACCAAGCAACATGAAAATCAGCGGCTTCATCAAGCCTTCGATGGTATGAGCGAAGTAGTGCTCGACATGCGACGAATGATCTTCGAGCTGGAAGAGAAGCCCCCCGACGAACACCGCAAGGAACCCACTGCCGTGGAAGAGCGTCGCAACGAGGTAGGTCACGAGAGGAACAGCCATGAAGAGCGCCGCATCTGCTTCGCCGCTCTCTCCAAGAGCGGCCCTCCAGCGGCTCCATGCGTGCAAAATGGCGAATCCGACGCCTCCTACGAGGCATCCAACAACCACCTCCCAAAGCACTTCTAAGCCAATTTCTGCTGTGAGGAGATGTGCGTAGACCTCTGCAATCGATGCAGGGTCGGCAGCAGCGGCCAGGACCGAAAGAAATGTCAGCGTCAGTACTGTGCCGACGACGTCGTTGATCGCACTCTCGCTAATCGCAATATCTTTTACACGCGGATTCGGAAAAACGAGCGACTTCAGACTCGGAATAATCGCCGCAGGATCAGTGGAAGCGAGAGCTGCTCCAAGCAACACAGCTGCACCAATAGACACGGAATAGCCCTGCCACATCGCAACTGGAGTAAAGAACAGTGAAAGTAAAAACGCAGTTAGAATCGTCCCAAAAAACGCAATCGAGAAGATGGGTCCTACAATTTTTCGAAATCTCCCGAAGGGAGTATCAAGTCCTCCGCCAAAGAGGATAAACGTTGCACCAGTAGTCGTAAGAACGGCCAAAATAACAGGATTGGAGACGATCGGCGCAAGAGAATCACGCTGAAGCATCCCAATGAAAATGGCTAAGACAAACGAGGGGATCGCAGTCGGCCTTGCACATTCATACGCGAGGAATCCGAATACGAGAACGGTTATGACTTCGAAGAACACAAGCAGTGTTTCACCACCAGTACCAAAGCCATCTTGCAGCAAAGCATCTGAAAAATTCGCTGTAAGCCACCCCGCAAGCAAAAGAAGTGCAATAAGAGCATAATTTTTCGCGGGACCGACGAGGAACCATGTGCGCAGTGAGTACATAGAAAGAAAGTAAAAACCCGTCACGTATACCCTTATCAATCCTCTCAGTCGAGGGTCTTTAGAACTTCTTGCCCCTCCTTCGCCACCGGCAGCGTCACCGTGAACGTCGCTCCTTTGTTCTCCTTACTCACGAACGTGAGCGTGCCGCCGAGGCGATCGACAATCGACTTGCTGATATACAACCCAAGACCATTGCCGTCGGTATCGATGCGACGGACGTTCTGTGCCCGGAAGAATTTCTCAAAAATACGCGTTTGTTCGGCCGCGGGAATACCGATACCCTCATCCTTCACGACCAAATAAGCCTGTTCCCCCCTGCGCTCAACGCTAATGGCCACTACCGTCCCCTTTGGAGAGTACTTCACGGCATTGCTGATAAGGTTTTGAAGAACCACGTGCAGCAATACGGGATCGGTCATCACCGGAACGGATTCCTTCGGTCCCGATATGGTGTATTTGATAGCGGAACCTTCGAACATCTCCTGTGTATCACGAACACCGTCCGCCACGATCGACGAAAGATCAACGGAATGGAGTTCCGGCTGGAGTTTCTCATCTTCCATACGTGCAGCATGAAGGAGCGCCCCGAGCAACGCGATCATACGGCGAACCGATCGGTCTATTTCAGACACGTACTGCTGCTGATCGTCCGAAAGAGCGCCCGCTGAATCCTCGAGGAGCTCCGCATACCAGCGGATCGCGGACAGTGGCGTCCGCAGTTGATGACTGGCAAGTGAGATAAATTCTGTTTTTAAGTAATCGAGGTGACGCTCTTCGGTGATGTCTTGGAATACGACGAGCGCACCAAACGTCTTTCCGCCATCGAAAAGGGGAGCGACCGAAAGCGAGATCGGCATATACGAACCATTAGCGCGCTGAATCGATAGCCGCACACCCGGTGAAGCATGGAACGCTTCGCCGGTGCGCAAGCAGACACGGACCGGATGTTCTGCAGTGAGTGTGCCATGATGAGATCGCAAGCCCAACGCATCTTCAATGCGTTTTCCAACGGCATTCCCCAACGACTCTTCCGCAGCAGGATTCCCTTGCGTTACCGTTCCTGACGCATCAACGGCGAGCACACCGTAGCGAATGCTATCGAGAATCGCGCGGTCCAATTTGTACTGATGCTGAAGATCCTTCGTTCGATCGGCAATTTCTTCTTCCTGATGTGCATAGACCGTCGCAAGACGGTCGGCCATATCCGCGAGTGCGCTATCAAGCACCTCTACTTCATCTCCGGTATGCACGGTATGCGCCGAACGTTCTCCTGGTTTGAGCGTACTGACCTTCGATGCGAGTACACGGAGAGGATGTGTAACTTGCCCAGCGAGAAGGTAAGCCGTCGCGGCCGCAAACCCGATGAGCAAGACTCCCACGAGCGCGAATGAGTTGCTCAGCATGGCGAGGCCCGGCTCCATCGAGCGCAGCGCAACGTCTTCCGCAATCCCCGTCGTACGCACGACCTCGTGCAACGCCGATTTCGAGAGAATAAACGCAACCGTGCTGAGCACGAGGATGACGAATGTCGTCAGCAGGCACGCCTGCGCGACGATACGCTGCACGATGGAGCGCTGGAGAACCGTCGGCCTGGGAGTGTGTGTGGATAGAACTATTCTCTCTATTTTATCACAAAAACGCCCTTTTCGGGAGTCCGGTTCAGCGCGTAATACTGATCGAATCAGCCTCTTCCGCACCCGGGGCCGAGACGGTGATCCGGCCGCCCGGTTCGCGGACGATCCAGTAGTTCGTCCCTGTCGCCGTATCGACCAATTGTGGATCCATCGGGATGCGCACTAAATACGAACCCGTGAGAATATCGAGGTTGATCGCCGTGTCGCAGTCGGTCGAGCCAGTCGCGCAGATTTCGCGCGCCGTGCCGCTCGGAATATTCGGTGGAAGACGTTCGAAATCTACGAGGTATTGGTACACCGCACTGAGGATGGCATTCACGTCCGCCTGGCGCTTCGCATCACGCGATGAACCAAGTTGCTTCGTAGGACTGAGAGCTGCAATCGTGATGCCCACCAAAATAGAGATGATCCCGAGGACCAAGAGCAATTCAATTAATGTAAACCCGCGTCGAAGCACGGAGGTCATCGTACCAGTCGCCGAATGGACACAAAAACGGCCCCGGGTTGCGGGGCCGCTTCGATTGCTGAATAAACCAATTTACTTTTCGACGCTGATCGAGGCGCCCTGCTCTGCGCCTGGGGCCGAGACCGTAATGCGCCCGTTCGCACCTTCCTGGATCCAGTAGTTCGTACCCGTCGCCGAGGCAGCCTGCGGATCGCGCGGCATGCGAACGAGGTAGGAACCGGTGAGAACATCAAGATCGATCGCCGCATCGCAGTCGGCTGAGTTCGTGGCACACACTTCGCTGTTCGTTGTCGAAATCGTCGACGGCAAGTTGCCATCATGATCGATTGCATATTGGTATACAGCGCTCAAGATCGTGTTCACATCGGACCGGCGCTGCGCGTTGCGCGCGTCACCAAGCTGCTTCGTCGGGTTAATGGCGACGATAACAATGGACGCCAAGATGGCGATGATACCGATCACAAGCAGGAGTTCGATGAGCGTGAACCCCTTACGGAAGGACGTGCGCATACGGAGAGGTGGAGGAGGTAAGGAAACGGAACGCGAATGCGCTCCAACGGTAGGCAAGTATACCGTTTCCAGCGCGCTATAAGCCGTTTTCACTTGACTCGTTCGCGGAACGTGAGCCCTTAGATCTCGCTCTTACGAGCAATCGAGCGACGTCGACGCGTATTCGCACACACTCGTATCGCACACGTACCACTCCACGGTCGACGAGCTACATGCGGCGGACGGGCAGTTGCACACTCCTGCGTGACGATGATCCGGCAGAAGTCCAAAGACCGCATCGAACGACTGCGTATAACTGCGCGGCGATTGGAGACGGATCGTCCGCGAGACAATGAACGACACGGCGACGCTCTGATTGGCAGTAGATGTCGATGTATTGCGCACGCGGAAATTATCGATGCCGACTTGCTCATTACTCACCGTCTCCTTGATGTTGTGCTGAATGATCACGACACTCCCGCTGACCGTGCCGATGATCGTTGGATTTGTTGAACCTGATCCTGTCTGTAACACAAGATACGCAGCGGTCTGGCCTGCGGCGGGGTAGAGGATTTTTTCGGCATTCCTGATTTTCAGTCCCATATTCTGGATCGATTGCGTGCCGTTTTGCTCGACAAGGGACACTGTCTGCTGCAAAAGTCTGTTTTCTGCGGCGGTGAAGAGCATGGGAAGTGCCACCGAAACGACGAGCGCCATGATCGCGAGAAAGATAAGCAGCTCAACAAGTGTTGTACCAGGCCGGTTCTGCTGAGAGAGCTTCTTCATGGACAGAGCGTAAACGTCACGACCTCAGCGAAAGAACTCATCGTGATCGTCGGAAAGAGTTCGGCGATCGACGCTTGGAACCGCCTCGTGCTTCGGCCGCTCGTTCCTTCGATACACACGCGCTTATCGTTGATGCCGTCACCGGCAATAGGATGGATCACACACGACCCTTTCGCGAACATCACACTCTCGCCGCCGGCATAGGTCGGCTCGGTTCTCAGTCTCCTGAACGTCCGTTCAAGACAGGACTTCGCATACTCCTCTGCCTGCGCTGACCGCTCGAAGAGAAATCCGTTCTGCTCGGCAGCCCATCCAAGGAGTATGAGCGATGTCGCGGTCGCCGTCGCCATCACCCCGATGACGAGGACCGTCACGAGGAAGGCGTAGCCATTGTGAGAACGCATCATGATCATGGGCAGGAGCCGGTAGAGGCCGCTGGCTTGAAAATAATCACCGATTGTTCAGTCAGCAGAATCGCACGATCACGAACAGGGTCGTAGAGCACGCCACGCCCCTTCCCAGAAGCAGAATCGTACGATGCGAGCTCCGCAAGCGACGACGTATCGCGCACGTTCACGACTTGGAATGCTTTACGCCCACTGTCGACGCCAAGGAAACCAACGCACCGAGACGGATCCATCGCTACACCAAGCACGCTTCCGCTTCCTTCGTGGTACCACGGCCCAGGCGAAGACACCGCCGGTACAAGCGGGCGCATGTGGAAAAACACCATCTCTTGGATGCCTCCTTTTAATGTACCAAGAAGGGCAGAGGTACCCGTGACCGCAATCGACTGCGCATCGAGCGTGCGATCGCTGAGGTTGTACCCCGGAACAGACGCAACTGCGAGCGCACCGGATTCATAAATTCGATAGGCGCGCAGTTCGTAACTGTCTTGCGACGACGCGAGGTACACACCCGTCCCACTCGTCGCGATAGCCAGCACATCACCCGCTTCGTCTTCGGAATCAATGAGCGGCATCGATGCACCTGTCCCACTAATATCGTACGCAAAGAGCTCATTCTCCGCGCCAACACCGCTCTGGGTAGTGCCAACGAGTAGAATACGATCGGTAATCGCGAGACTCCGCGCCCGTCCGGACCCCTGTAGGTTCACGCTCGTAACGAGGGTTGGGTCGTCTGGATTCGAAATATCGTACACCTGCAATTCTTCATTCGAATCCGCTGCGACGATGTACAACCGATTTCCACGAATCGCGATGTCGTAAGCAGCAACACCAAGGGAAAAGCCTGATGCAATGCGTGAAGGGGAGGCAGTATTTGCGATATTCAGGATATAGAGACCTACGGAGTTGCCGCTCGTAACGTAGAGCGTCGACCCGCCGATTGCAGCACGCGTGAAGAGGACATTGCCGCCAGGAGCGTACGACCCATCGACCGTTGGCGTGCGCCAATCGCCCCGCGCAATCGTCGTTTTCCAGTTTGTGATGTCCGTCGATATGAGCACGGCACCCGAACGTGCGTAGCCACGCTTCCACTTCGTGAGTGCATCGACCTTCATCCAGTCGCTCCCGCTCGCCGTGAGGGTCACGGTCGTGATGTAACTGCCCGTGACGGTCTGGACTGTTCCCGAGAACGTCCACTTTCCGTCACTTCCAATCGCAACCCCGTGAGCACCCGCCGCGAGCGAGGCAAATGACCCATCGCGAATAGCGCGTGTCGCTTCAAGCGCTCGCATAGACGTCGTTGTCGCACGCATGCGGTCGCCCGCCATGATCGTATTCTCCTGCCCGTAGAGGAGTGTGGTCCCGACGGCCCCGACGAATACAATGAACACGGCAATCCCGATGAGCGCCTCGACGAGGAGGAAGCCTGGATGTGCCGATCCGTGAGCCTTAGCCTTCACGGTAGGCAATGGTAGCAGAGGGTACAGGGAAGCGAATCGGGAGGATTTCTGCAGTACTTTTCCTTTCCCTGCGTTGTACTGGTGATTCCGATACCATCTTCCACCAGTGCATGTCCTTTTCTGACCTCCCCGACGACGAGCTTGCCCTCCAAGCAGCCGCTCACCCCGATGCCTTCGCCGTGCTCTATGACCGGTATGTCCGGCAGATCTACGCGTTCGCTGCCAGTCGACTGCGATGCCGCTGCGAAGCCGAGGACGCAACGAGCGACACGTGGATGAAGGCACTGAAGGCGATCGCTCACTTTAAACCAACACGAAAAGAGAGTGTGCCAGCATGGCTCTTCGCCATCGCACGCAATGTCATCACTGATATGCACCGCACACGCCGCCCAGGAGAACAAATTGAGCTCGATGACGTGGTCGACCTGCTCCCAAATGACGACGCCCCACCCGAAGCACGTCTCGAACAACGCAGACAATTCGTCGCATTGCAGGAATCACTCGATGAACTCCCGGAGAAGCAAGCGCACTGCGTGCGACTCCGCTACTACGGTGGACTCCGCAACGTCGACATCGCGGAGCTCGAAGGAATTTCGGAGAAAACCGTCGCCTCGAACATTAGCCGCGCCCTCGAAACTCTGCGCACGCTGCGCCCCGAACTCTCTTCCCTTCTTCCCTCATGACGCACACACCCCTCACCCCCCGGCCATCCGATGCGTTCGTTCGCGCGCTGCGGGAAGAAGTGCTGAAAGTACACCCTGCACACCGCCGCCAGCCCTGGCTGCGCTGGTCTGCCTACACGTTGCCCGCCCTCGCATTCACCGCATTCATACTCTTCCTTCAACAGGAACCACTCTCAGCGGTACATTTCTTGGAGAAAGCTCAAGCAGCAACCGCATCGATCTTTGATGGTGTGTGGCACACCAAAGAACGCACGACGTCGGCAGATTTTTCGACGCCCGACAACGTCGTGCAAATCGCCGGTTCCCGTTTCATCGCACCAAATGGAAAGCCATCAACACGTGAACAGTGGTACGGCATGGTCAATGGCCTACCAGCCCTGCGCACGCGGGACACCCTGGATGACGGCACCCTCATCGACGATAGCATCGCCGTGTATCCCGACGACTGGATGCTCTACCCCATAGAAGATTACCGCCTCTTGCCGAAAGACGAGCGCAACCTCATCGCTGTATGTGTTCAGCGCGTACCTGCGTTCGTTCCTCCGAACAACGACGCTCCCAGTCTAACGGATACGCCACCTTCCGAACTGCCCGACGACCAACTCGCATGGCAACTGACACCGACCGACCAAGCGAGCACCGTGGCAACACTCGCTGAAATGGTGAAACGAGGAGTCGCGCATGAAGTACAACCCGTTCTACCTGGCACAAGGTCCTTCCGTGTCGATGAATATGGGTACGTCTGGGGTGACGACGGAGACTTCGTGTACGACACCAAAGGAAACCCCGTGCGTAACAACGACATCATGGGCTTCACTGTGTACACCTTCGACGAAAAAACCTATCTGCTCAAGCGACAGGATCGACACAATATCAATACGGAAGGCGTGTACGTGTGGACCCAGACAATAGAGTTCCTCCTCCAGGAAAGGCTGCCGGAAGATGAGATGCTTGAAACGTTCAATCCGATCGCCAACGGCTTGATTGATCCATGGACGCTGCTCCCCATGACGAAAGCGCAGATCGTCTCGCATGAAGCCGAAACGGGTTGTTACCTGAACGGCGTGAAGAGGGGGGAGAACGAGTACGACCTCGAACCGCTCGGAGAGGAAATCTACTCGCGCGTCATCAACGTGTTCGCCGAAGATCCGACGATTAAAGAGCCAACGGGGTGGTAAGCACAAAAAAAGACCCCATACCGTCCATGGTATGGGGCCGTGTGCTAACGGGGTCCGTAAGCACGGGTTAGGGGTTAAAAGAAACCGAGGAGCTTCAAGACGTTTAACGATGCAGCGAAGCCGTTCACTGACGCTGCGAGGCAGTAGAATACTGCCGACCAGTAGAACTTTTTCTCCAAAGCCCACGTGAGCATGTAGGAGAAGAAAAGGAACATGGGAAGTTGAAAAGCTATCCACAATTCCGTAGGCAATCCAAGCGTATGTGCGAGTATCATTGCACACCTTTCTGCGCTTATAGCGCATTAACGAATACACTCCATGATGTAGATGTACGAACCGTCACGCCACACTGTGTAGCGTGCACCGACTTTCGGCAGCGCATCCCCATCCGTCACAAGACGTTCGGAATGGCTTGCCGTTTTGATCAAAATCACGTTGTGATACGGGATCTTTTCGTACTCCAGGACTGTGATGTCCTCTTTCGTCAGCGTACTCTTCCATTTTGCTTGTTGGGCATCAAAATTCCGAAGGGCAACATGCCCCCAGTAACCGCCAGCGACTGCACCGCAGCAAAGCCAAAACGTAAGTGCTGAATAGAGAACGATGTAGCCCGTTTTCGTCATTGGGGTTACACCCCTCTGGAAGCCGATTGTCTTGAGAACCGCAAGGGCGATCAAAAAACAAACAGTAATTCCAAACACCGTACCAAAACTTACATAGAGGATCTCCATGCGCTTTCTCCTGGAAAAGTAGTGTATGGATCTTAGTATTCATGCTGCGTCGATCCGTATGACAGCAGCGCCGTGTGCACCATGATGCGCACAACCGCTGCTCTCTGGATCGATCCGCTCCGATGAAGTGAAGGGGCGAGCGACAGCAATGTGCTATCGCGACCCACATGCTACTTTTGTAAATTGAGTGGCCAATACCACCACATGGTGCTATACTGCACCACATATGGATCTCCTCCTCTTCGAAGAACTCGGCTTATCGCCCAACGAAGCCAAAATCTACCATGCGCTCCTGACGTACGGAGCATCGGGTGTCTCGACGATTTCCCTGCGTGGAAAGGTGCACCGCCGCAATGCCTACGACGCATTGAAGCGTCTGCACGATAAAGGATTGGTGTTCGAGGTGTATGGAAAAGGTGAAACGCTCTGGAGCGCAGTCGAGCCCGCAAAATTGCTTGAGCTCGTGACCGAACAGAAAACAAAGCTTGAAGAGGCTCTGCCTGCACTGCAACAGCTGTTTGTGGAACACCGCGCGCCGGAACTCGCCTACATCTACAAGGGTGTCGACGGCGTGAAGAACTATCTTCGCGAGGCACTGGAGCTCGGGAGCGATATGTATATCCTCGGCGCGGAGGGCGCGTGGTTCGATCCGCGTGTACGGTCCTACGCCGAAGCATTCTTGAAAGCGGCAAAGAAGAAGCATATGAAATTGCATTTAATTTTCGATGATGACGCCCGCGACCAGTCATTCTTGAACTATTTCAAAGAACAACAGCATAAATTCTTACCCCCGAACTACGACACGAACGCCACGCTCGATATCTTCGGCGATTACGTCGTGACCTACACCGGCACGACACCGGGCGCACTGAAAGATGACGTCACGATCTTCGTCCTCTACAGCCCCGTTCTGGCCAATAGCTACCGCACATGGTGGCAGTGCCTCTGGGACCTCTTGCCCGAGGAAAAGAAAACTAAACGATGATACTCAGCAGGCCGGATTATTGAATCGCACAAGGACGACACCGTCTTGGTAATCGACACCGCTGCAGTTGCTGCAGTAGTAGTTGCTGCAGCTGCTGCAATTTTCGCGGTTGAAGTCGACGATCATCACAACGTCGAACTGACCGACATCGATCTTCCCATCCGGACCCACAAGCGGCTGGAGAAGTTGAGAAATACTCTGTTGCCCATTGCTCGCCGTGATCGACGGCGGTGTATCGCCATCGCGCAGATAGAGCACTTCGGGCTGCGCATTGCTGTAGGCGTAGTTTTCGTACGTCAGCCAGTTGTTCTGGTGGTAGTACGCGCGGAAGCGGACATAGAGGCGATTGCTATTATTGCTCGTCGAGAAGCCCGTCACAGTTTGCGTGGCGCCACCCGTGCCGTTAATCGCATTGCCACTGAAGAGGTTGCTCCAGCTGCCGCTGTTTTTCTTGCGATACGCAACATAGACGGGAACCGTCGGTCCGCCGTTGCCATACCCGAATTGCGCGCCATAGGAGGTGAACGTGATGCTGAGCGACCCGAGAATGTGAATAGTCCCGTCACTATCGATAGACACGCGATCCGGGCACGACGCGGGCTGCGCAGCACTCGAAACCGAGCTACTACTGGATAGCAAACTGCTGCTGCTCGACAAGGAGCTACTGCTGGAAGACGAGGATGAAATCGCGGCGCTGGATGACGATGCTGCAACACATGCGCCAAAGGCATCGCCGTGGCCTTGGTGACCAGGCCAGGCATTATCCGGAATAGAGAGCGTCTGCTGATGGGCACCCGGGTTGTGGCAAATCGTAAAACGATCTTCGGTCACGACGGCAATGCTCTCGGTGCGCACTTCAATGAGCACATTGCGTGTGTCGTCGTTGATGGTGGTGAGAGTAATTTGACCGGTATCGCTCGGCGTGCCTGCAATCTTGCTGTAGTTCACGTCGTACAATCCCTCGAACTCGATGGTCGAGGGCATCGGGTAGGTCTCATCGTAGTCGATGTCACGCGTGGCGTACGAATCGCCTTTGTAGAGAATGCCCGCGGGTGCGTAGAAGCCCCACGAGTCGTCGTTCTGCGCAGCCTGCGACAAGAGTCGTGCACGCCCCAGACCCTGCGTGATTTGTTCCGTTGCAAGATTGAGGTCGTTGCGAATTTGGTAGTCGCGATAGAGCGGAATACCGACACCTGCGACGGCGCCGACTAAACCGACAACCAGGACGACTTCGAGGAGAGCAAACCCGCGACGAATCATGGTCATAAGTATAACCCCATTCCTAGCTTAGGCGCCAACACTTCCGACGATCGAGTAGATCGGGATGATGATGGCAAAGGCGATGCTTCCGACGAGCGCTCCGATGAAGAGGAGAAGCATCGGCTCGAGGATGATCGGGAGCTTCTCGGCCGTCTCGGACGCCTTCTTATCGTAGATGTCGGCGATCTTCAGCATGATATCGGCGAGTGAGCCAGATTTTTCACCGGTGATGACAAGCAGCTGGACCGATGCCGGCAGGAGTTTCTGACTGCCGCGGATTGTCGCGAAGCACTTACTGAACGAATCACCGATGGCGACGCGTGCGAGGAGTTGCGCGTAGAGACGCTTGTAGGAACGGATGGGCGTGACCTGCGTCAGTGATTCAAGCGCTTCGACGACTGGCACGCCAGCCTTGAGGAGGCCACCAAGGATGACGCCGAAACGAGCGATCGTAGCTTCCCTGGCCAATTTCCCGATACCCGGCACTTTAAAGATGAACCACTGGGTGACGATGCCGAACGGCGTGTACTTCGAAAGAAGCGCGATGAGAATAAACCCAACAATGACACTGGGGATGGCTACTGTTCCGTGCGCGACGAACATATCGCTGAACCAAATAACGATGCGCGTGATGAGTGGCAGCTTCACGTTGAGCGAGAAGAGCACGCCAACGAGATTTGGGAGGACGAACATCCCGAGACCGACGACAATGATGAACATGATGATCAAGACGATAGTCGGATAGATCATCGCCATCTTCACCTTTGATCGCAGAGCATGGTCTTTCTCATCCTGCTCGGCGAGGTATCCCATGTTCTCCGCGAGGTTGCCGGCTTCTTCACCGATACGTACAAGCGCTAGCGCGTGCAATGAGAAGAAGTTCTGCGCTTCCATCGCGCGCCAGAGAGGGGAGCCGTTCTCCACCGCATCGACGATGCGCTGGATGAGCTTTCGCATGCTACGGTTATGCGTTTCGAGCACGAGCGTTCGCAGTGAATCGGTCAATGGCAGGCCGGCATTGAGCATAGTCGCCATGTTTTGGATGAACATCATCCTCTCCCTCCCCATACCGATGTAGTTGATGGATGTCAGGAAAGCCCTGAAACCTTTCTTCGTCTCAAATTGCTTCATGTGCACCTTCTTCTTCAGAGGCTTTTCCGACTTCGGAGCAGGTACAGGCGCTTCCTGCTGACGAATATCAGCGTTCTCTTTGAGGGCTTTTGCAATTTCTTCTTTCTTTGCGTCGTCTTTTGGCTTCTCCACCATTACTTCATCAAGCGCAGATGGCACTTCTTTCTTCGGCAAGTCCGTCGACTCCGTGCGAACAATTTGTTCGTCAGCTTTTACCGCGGACGCTCGCTGGAGGAAGCCATCCTTGTTCGGATCGATCGACTCCACTTTTTCTGTTGATGCTTTTGCCCGAGCTGGAGCATTCGCCCCGAGGCGATCCCTCATCATCGTCCAGAGACCAACACCCCGGCCCTGCTTTCTCTCTTTTTTCTGTGTCGTCTTCTGTATAAAGGCGTCGTCCTGCGACACGGCTTCGTCGAGCGCTGAACCACCCGCCGAAGCTTTTGCAGAGGCGAGCGACAATTTTCCAGCACCCTTCACTGCAGTGGGTGCAACAACCGCAGCCTGACGCGCAGCCTTCTCTTCTTGTACTGAGCGCTGTCGAAGTATTGCTGAACGCTCTTTCGCTTTCGCTTTGCGCTGCTTCGTCTCACGCTCCGTTGAAACGTAGATATGCGGAAGCGCATGACGCTTAGGTTTCTTCCTGCCGAAGAATGCCCCTAGCTTCGCCGCAAATCCGTTATTTCTTTTTGCCATGGGCTTCCTTGGGTGTAGGAGCGGGAGCATCCGGCGGGTTGGCAACGCGAAGAAGTTCCTCGAGCGTCGTCACGCCGGCACGGACCTTGACGAAACCGTCTTCAAACAATGACTTCATTCCATCCTTGCGTGCCTGTGCCTCGATTTCGGCGGACGATTTACGCGCGACGATGAGCTTTTCGACTTCGGGGGAGATGACGAGGAGTTCATGCACTGCAAGACGACCCTGGTAGCCGATACCGCCGCACGACTCGCAGCCCTTGCCTTTGTAGAGCAAGACATCACCCCGTTCGTCGAAGAACTTCTCGGCATGCGGAAAGAGTTTTCCGGCTTCGGCCTTCGAAATCTTGTAACTGTAGCGGCAGTGCGGACAGATCTTGCGGAGGAGGCGCTGCGCGATGACGACCTCGAGCGTGCTTGCGAGAAGGAACGGCTCAACGCCCATCTCAAGGAGACGGGGGACAGAGGTCGCGGCGTCATTCGCGTGAAGCGTCGAAAAGAGGAGGTGACCCGTGAGCGCGGCATTCACCGCAATACCCGCCGTCTCGCCGTCGCGGATTTCCCCGACGAGGATGATGTTCGGATCTTGGCGCATGAGTGCCCGAAGTCCGTTCGCGAATGTCAGGTTCGTCTCGGGATTCACCTGGATATGGTTAATGCCCTGCACTTTGTACTCGACCGGATCTTCGATCGTGGAGATGTTCACGTCGGGATGATTGCGAAGCTTGAGGAGCGCATAGAGCGTCGTCGATTTGCCCGAACCGGTCGGACCCGTGGTCAGGATCATGCCAAACGGCTTACGACTGGCCTGCTCGAGGACCTTGCGGTTCTCCTCGGTGCAGCCGAGATCCGCCAGCGTGAGCGTGCGAACGTACTCGGAGAGAAGGCGAAGCACGATCTTCTCGCCGTCGACGACGGGAACGATCGAGACGCGGATATCCATCATCCCCTTGCCCGTGTCGTAGCGGATCGCTCCATCCTGTGCGGAATGGTGTTCGTCGATGTGGAGGTTTGCCGCAATCTTCATGCGGTTCACCACGCCTTCGTAGTATTCCCTCGGGATACGACCTGCTTCATGCAACACGCCGTCGACGCGAAAGCGCACCATCACTTCTTTCTCCTGGGGTTCGAAGTGGATGTCAGACGCACGGAGCGCGATGGCATCCTGGAAAATTTCCTCCAAGATCTCCGGTGCGACTTTTCGATTTTGTTCGATGATCTGCTGGAAACGCGTGGCGAGCGGCTTGCGGTAGTGAACGAAGAACGACTCGATCGCCTTGTTACTCGCGTAGACCATGTTGATCTTGCCCTTAAACGCTGTACGAACCTCTTTCTTCTTTCCGCCGAAGATCGACCGCGAGGCCGTCTTGCGGTTTGTGACTTTATGCTCGGTTCCTTCCGGGAATTCGGGTGATGCTTGACCAAGATTTGCGCGGACAGCCTCTTCGAGCTTCTCGTTCGTCGGGTCACTCGTCGCAACTGTCACGGAACTTCCGTCCTTCGCCACGACCACGCAGCTGTACGTGCGAGCAATATCTTCCGGGAGGAGCTCGACCAGCTCCGGCGACGGAGGCTTCTGGCCAACGTCGTAGTAGGGGAGCTTGTAGTATTCAGCGACCGCGGATTCGTAGAGGTCTTGGCTGAGAAGTTCGAGTTCGGTGAGTGCATCACGAAGCGAGGCCCCGTGTGACTTCGCCATGTCTTCGGCGCGCTTGATATCGTCCTCGGAGACATAGCTCTGCTCGAGGAGAAGTTTCTTCAGTGCTGCGTCGTTCAATGCCATAGTCGGGCGGGGGTTAGATCGAAGACTTCACGACTTTGACGATGTCCGCCAAAGGCACATTAGATTTTACGAGATAGTTCTTCACGCCGAATGATTCGGCTTTCTTGCGATCCTCATCCTGCCCAAGGTTCGAGAGAACAATGATGACCGGCTTGAGCTTTTTGTTCTTCAGTGCTTCCAAGATGGTGAAACCGTCGACTTCGGGGAGAATGAGATCGAGCAGAATGAGGTCGTACTTACCGGTCGACGCTGCCTCAAGACCGGCCTTACCCGTCGATGCGACGGTCGTTTCGTATCCCTCGTGCGTCATCTTCAATTCAAGCGCGTGGGCCAACGGCTTCTCGTCTTCGACGATCAGGATTTTCTTTTTGCCTGCGGCAGATTTTTCAGTCATGTGGGTGTTCAAGGTTTCTCTTTAGTATAGCAAAA
>CAYQJY010000017.1:0-16979 GCA_964418005.1 uncultured Candidatus Peribacteria bacterium | reverse complement strand
CCGAAATTGATCGTCGACATCACGTCCTCCGACAACAGCTTATACTCACTTCGCATACGTTCGCGCCCAGCTTCAAGCGAAGGCGATACTACTTCCGACCTCGAAGATGGGGATTCTTTATCCGACATGAGATGGGTATGTGTTTCGACTTATTATAGCATATTCCTCACTCTTCTTGAAGGTGTCGAAATACGTCGCGGAATCGGAAGTATTCGACAAGGCGAAGACCTGTCCAACGACCAAGGAGAATATTTGCGAGCACGGTGAAAATCAGCAGCTCCGGATACGCGAGGAGTAATGACTGGAACGGACCCCACTGCACGAGGAACACACAGAGCAACGCGGCCAACACCGTCTCCCCCACGCCAAGCACAGCAGTCAGCATGCCTTGCTCGGTCTTGAGGTTGAGGAACGACTCCGAGAGCGTGCTCATGATGAGTAAGAGGAAGATCGTCTCGCGTGTGAAGGTAAGCCCCATCATCGCGCCGACCGACATGAGTACGAGGAGGGCGATCGAGACAACCGTGAGAACAATTGCAACTTTCGGGATATAGAGGATGCGCCAGCCATGCATGAGGCGGCGCGCCGCATAGCCCACGAAGAGGATAGCGACGAGGAATAGGACACCCATTTGCCACCCGAGCGCAAGGAACGAAAGTGCGATGATCGACGGCGTGTAGAGGCCAAACGTCGTGATACCGATAACTTGCTTGAGGAACGCAAGAATCGTCGCGATCACCGGCAGCACGAGAAGCAAGATCACGGTCTGGCTCGGAACGCCCCGAACGAGCATGGCGTTCGTCAGTGTCGAGAGGACATTCCACGGACGAAGCCCAACCGATGAAGCGTCGAGACGAAGAATGTCGATGTCACGACGTTGAATTTCGGAGAGAAATTCCTCGAGCGATGGCGTGGCCAGGAGCGCGTTGAGCGCTTCGCGGCGCGTGAGGAGAATCGCCTGCGGATGGAGTACGGAATACTGACCCTTCGCCGTGCGCGAGAGCGTATTCAGGCTTCCATCGGCGATGACGACGATTGTCTGTTGTGCAATCGATGTTCGAAGATCGGGGTTCGACTGCGATACGCGCATGAGCGCCTGCAAACCACGGACACCCTCGGTCCAGACGACGACGGCATCAGCATTCTGCAGTGCAGCGGCGTCTTCGGTTAGGAGGTTCACGAGCGACTCCTCCGCATCGAGCGGCGTCGTCGAGGGTACTGGTTGAACAATGCGAAGAAAAATCCCCTGCTCTTTAGCTGTCTCCATATGCAGGCTCAACTTCTCGCGCTCGATTCCTGGATCAGCAATAAGGACAATCTTCCTGGCGTACGCAATGACGCGGTATTGTGTCTCGCTCTGCACGCGCTCCCCACTTGGGAGACGAACGGTCATTGCTAAATTGAAGACTACATCACCGGGCTTCTCAGGTGTGTACACGGCTTCCACTGTCTGACTAATGACCGTGCGCTGGCCATCGACGGTCCACGCGTAACGTTCCACCGTCCCATCGCCGATACGACTCGCCGATGCATCGAGAACGATGGTGCGCCCAACCGCGACATCCGTCGGGCCCGTGACCACCGCCTGGACCACAGAGTCCGCTACTGGAGCAGAAGACTGCGCAATTGTAAGCACTGGCGCGACACATAGTGCCGTGCAAATGAATACACGAAGGGCTTGGCCGGCGAAGCCTACTTCGGCAGCGCTCAGTACAGGCTCCGGGCGGAGTCGGGTGTGACCCCGCGAAACGAAGTGAAGTGGGGTCATGCTGCGAGGGCGTAGTCGATGGAATCGCCGCGACGGCGAGCGCGGTGCGCACGATCCTTGCCCGTGTGCTTCTCTTTATAACGTAAGAGTTGCGGTTCGATTTTCTCCACTGCGCGATCGACAGCCTCGATCGCATCTTGCTTGCGCGATGTTGCCTGCAAGCGTGCGCGTGGGAGTTCGATCGTGACCGTCACGGCCACTTCGTCCTGCTTCTTCTTCGTCGGGCGGCGATCCGCTTCAACACGAATGACTGACGCTTCATTCTTCAGGGTTTTGCAATACGTTGCGAGTTTCCCAAGCTTCCGCGCGAGCATGAGCAATTCACGATCCGAGTACCGAAGACCTTTTTCAAAGTGTTCGACGTTCATGGGTTGTTGGAGAGGAAAAGAGGCCCTGAGTATACCACCGGAATCCCCCTCCGTCGCGTTGCAAAAAGCGGCGAGATTTGCTATAATGAGCTGAAATATTCACACCCACTCCTATGACGCCCACATCCGGTTCTCCTGAGAAGAAATCCGTTGATACGGTCCTGGCAAAAGCTCAGAAGGAAGAACATATCGATCTAACTCGCGATGAGCTGCATGATTTGGCGAACGCGGAGACTTTGCAGAAGGCAAAGGTGCAATTGAATACGAAGAGACAGCTACGTCACCTCACAGCCGAAATGCAAGAAGAGCGAAAAGAGCAAAACCTGGAAACAAAAGATGACAATCCAGATCTCGGACTCGCGATGGATCTTGATAAGGTAGAAGCAGAAATTAACGCCCACGCCGATTCGCTTCCGGATGTTGTTGGCGATATCAAGGAGCTTGAGGCAGAAGAGCCGGGCTTCATGAACACCGTGATGAAGTTCACGAAGGGTGCATGGGTCGGCGCCGCAGGCACGTTCCTTCGCACGATGAGCGCGATCATGAAATTCATCCCGAGCTTCACGATCTTCGGCATGAATTCAGAACAGCTGAATCTCTTCGAGAAGGTCTATAACGCCTGGCTCGGCCCGTCGGAAGCGCGAGAAATCGCCGCGGCTGCCATGAAGGGCACGGGTATTTCCGTTCGCGAAGGAACCGAGGATCGCATGGCCTACGGTGAATTCCATACGAAGTACGAAAAGGCTCTAAAGGGGAAACTGGAGATGGATAAAGACGGGAAAACTGAGATGTCTGCGGAACATCAAAACATCATTCGACAGGACTTTACCTTCCAGAAGTTCGTGGAAACGGAAGCCCGGGCCTACGCCACAAATTTCAAAACGATAGACAAGCCCTCAGCTGGCAAGGAACCCGCGACAACACTCATGGGCATTGTTCTCGGCAGTGCGCCGAAGGAAGTCGATGCGGCCCCCGAGCCGATCAAGTTGAAGGCGGGCGAAAAACTCGCGGTCGACGCACAAAAGACCGACCTCGATGGAAAAGATCTCTTCGGTACGTTCATGGATTCCACTACGAAGACGGTCGACGTCACTCTGGAACCTGGCCTGACCCTCAAACTCCTCGACCCGACGAAGGGTCCTGATGCAACGAAGTTGAGCGCAATGATTGAATTCGATGGGAAGAAATATTCGATTTCGGCCGACATGACTGGAACGCCTTTTGAAAAGCCAAAAGAAGAGCCGACTCCCGAAGTCTCGAGTGATCCGCTCGGAGCACTGTGGAGTGGTGCAAGCAAACTGGCCAGTTCTGCGACGAAAACGCTGGTCGATGCTGTTCCCCCTCAAGCGAAGCTACAGCTCGCTCGTACCGGGGGACTCACAGTCATTAAGCGCGGTTCGACGCTCGACATCAATGTGCCAGCAAAGGGACTTGTCCGTATCGACCTCAATAGCATCAAAGCACTCGCGCAGCAGGTTCGCACACAAGCTGAGGCCCCATCTGTGAAGCAGGACGTCCAATTCGAGATCAGCGGGAAGCCGTTCAAAGTTCCCGTCACGCTCACGAAGGCGTGATATTCTAAGAGCGTATGTCCATCCTCCGCACCTACATCTTCCTGATCCCGGTGATCGTGATGGTGCTGTCGGAGCTTGCGAAGATTGCCGTGGAGTATTCGCGCACGGGCAAGTGGGCGCAAGGAGTCTTCCAGCCCGGCGGTTTGCCAAGCTCGCACTCCGCATTCGTCACCTCGCTCCTCATCGTCATCGCCCGCAAGCTCGGGACCGATTCGACGGAGTTCGCGATCTCGTTCGTCTTTGCCTGCGTCGTCTGGTACGACGCCATCAGTTTGCGCCGCAGCGTGGGGCACCAGGCCGAACTCCTCAACCGCCTCCAGGCATGGGAACACCTCCGTGAGCGGGTGGGGCACTCATCGCGTGAAGTCTTGGCAGGTATCGTATTCGGAGCAGCTGTGACAGCACTCGGCATCTGGGCCGATCGGTACGTATCGCAGCTCGGGATCTAATCCCGATTGCGAAGCACCTCCAGCGCATCGATCACCTTCCCTTTTCGCAGGACGCCGGACAATTTGCCCATCGTATCGACGATCACCGGAAGCTCGAGGTAGTCGATGAAGATCGCCACCCATGCGAGCCACATGGGTAATACCGTCGCGGTCGGCCTCCCTTGAAACTGATCGAGAACGAATTCATCGGTGATCCAGAAGAGGTGCAACCACTGACTATTCAAGAAAATAAGAAAGAAGATCGCCTTCCAGCTAAATCCTCTCCGCAATTCATACAAGTACAGGAACGTTGTCGAGATGAGCGCAGGGATCTCGGTGTAATCGATGAGGATGATAGTCGTTTGAAGCAGCGGAGTCGTATGGAAGAAACTTTCACCAAGAAGGCGAAGCGCAATGACGTGCGTCGCCAGCCACCACAGGTGCACAACCTGCAACGTGAAGAGTACTGTCGCGATCACGAGGTTCAACGTGTAGTGACGCTCGTACCATGCCCAGAAACGAACATTCAAAGAGGCCATGGCCCAAGTATAGCAGCGAAGCGTTGGCGTAGATGGGTGGCGTTTCTTTCTGCTAGGATGCGCCCATTCCCCTCCTCTATGGCGCGCATCGCCGATCAATCGAAGGACTTCCCTCAATGGTACCTGGACGTGATTGCCCAAGCGGATCTCGCGGAGCACGCGGAAGTCCGTGGCTGCATCATCTTCAAGCCCTACGGCTACGCATTATGGGAAGCGATCCAGCATGACCTCGACCAGCGCATCAAAGAACTCGGCGTCTCGAACGTGTACTTCCCCATGCTCATCCCCGAGTCGATTCTCCAGAAAGAGAAGGATCACATCGAAGGTTTCGCGCCGGAGTGCGCGGTGGTCACGCATGGCGGAGGGAAAGAACTGACCGAGAAGCTCTACATCCGCCCGACGAGCGAAACGATCATCTACTCGACGTTTGCGAAGTGGCTGCAGAGCCATCGCGACCTCCCGATGAAGATCAATCAGTGGGCAAACGTGGTTCGGTGGGAAATGCGCACCCGCCCATTCCTCCGCACGCTCGAATTCCTGTGGCAGGAGGGGCACACCATGCACGCAACGAAGGACGATGCTGACGCGATGGTGAAGGCCGCGCTCCAGATGTACGCCGACTTCGACCGCGAGATGCTCGCGATTCCTGTGATTATGGGCAAAAAACCGGAGCACGAGAAATTCGCAGGCGCGCTCTACACCCTCACGACCGAAGCGCTTGCACGCGATGGAAAGGCTATCCAAGCAGGGACGTCCCACAACCTCGGGCAAGGGTTCTCCGAAGCGTACGATGTGAAGTTCCTCAGCAAAGACGGTAAGCAGGAACGCCCATTCATGACGAGCTGGGGCCTCTCGACCCGCATCATCGGCACGCTCATTGTCGTCCACGGCGACGAGAAGGGTCTGCGATTACCACCGGCAATCGCACCCATCCAAGTCGTCATCGTCCCGATTTATAAGACGGAAGAAGAGAAAAATGCCGTCATGAAAGCCGCGGTGGAGATCGAACGATCACTCGACGAAGTGCGCGTAAAACTCGATTGGCGCGATGAGAAATCCCCCGGTTTCAAATTCGCGGAGTGGGAAGTGAAAGGAGTGCCCGTACGCATCGAGCTTGGACCGAAAGATCTCGAGAAATCGCAAGCAACTGTGGTTCGGCGCGATACAAGCGAAAAATCGACGATCCCTCTCGCGCAACTCAACGGCATCTCGGTACGGACACTGCTGCAGAAGATCCAAGAAAACATGCTGCTCCAAGCGGAAGAATTCGTGAAGACGCACACGCACGAGGCGAAAACCTACGACGATCTGAAGAACGTGATCGACAGCGACGGGGGCTTCGTCTGGGCTCCGTGGGATGCGACGACCGAAACGGCGATGAAGATCCAAGACGACCTCAAAGCATCGATCCGTCTCCTGGGTGATCCCGCTCAGGCGAAGGGGAAGAAGGATCTCCTGTCGGGGAAGCCGGCGCAGGAGTGGGCGCTCTTTGCGAAGGCTTATTAGCTCCTTGTTTGCCGAAAAGACCCTGCAAGAGCCAAGATGATCAACGATGCAGGAACCATCAACTGTCGGAAGTACGACTCGCCATTGAGGAGGAAGCGTGCGTTTGGCGTGAGGGTATAGGTAGCAAGAACGATGAGCAGCGCGAGTATCCCCCACCCGAGCGTCACGACCGTTCGGCAATCGATGCGCTGATCATTCGTTTTCCAAAAACGCATGGCGATAATGAATGCGAGCAGAATGACGAGCCACGTCAGACCCATCGACGGCGAGAGAAAGCCCGCGAGCGCTGGACCGAACGCTTCGGTTTGCAATCCGAATAAGGCATCCGATTCATGTGGTGTGAGTTGTAATCCTTTCGTCAGTAAAAAAAGTGGGAACAAAAGACTGAGCACGACGCCTTTCACGAGAGCAACGATGCGTGTTTGTCCCTGCTGCGGCCATGGAAGATCGATCCCGACGAGCAGGAGCCACGGCACGAGTCCAATGACGATGCCTTCTGTCTTCGTCCACGACGCAGCACCAATGAAGAGCGCAGACCCGATGTACCAACGGGCATCTTCCGCAATGCGAGCCGCGAGGACGAAGCCCAATGCAAGAAGAAGGTACGCCACGAGGTGAATATCGCCGTAGCCTTGCGCCAAATGGAACGATAGCAGCGGTATATGCGTGATTGCGGCGATGATCCCGAGTGCGATCGTCGTACCGCGTAAGCGCTTCAGAAGAAGGAAGAGCACACCAAGCGATGATAGCGTGAGAGCCAACGTCGATGCGTTCGCAGCACGATCACTCCACTGCAAAGCAACGACATGCGCAGCCATCTGCACACCGTGCACCAAGAAGGGATACTGCGGCTTTGCGACGCCGCGCACTTCGGTCTGGTCGAATGCCAACTGTTCATCAAGCCACGAAACTTTCGCGCGCATCGTCCAGTTTGTGAGACTATCGATGTGATAGGTAGGCAACACGACGGCATGTGTGAATGCGAAGAGTGCTTGAACACCAAGCAGGACACAGAGAACGATGCGAACGTACGTGTCGTACGTCCATGCCTGATCTGGATGTGAAAGAAGCGACGCAGGGCGATACGGTGTCGGCGCGTAGAGTGCCGCAGCTCCAACAAACACATGAAGAGGAAGGAGGATCCACGCAGCAATGGGCACTCCGATGAGCGTGAGGATTGCCAGGAAAAGCACGTGCACAAGCGCACCAAGTGGCAATGCGACGAACGCCTGCAACCATCGATCCCCAGCTGGAATAACCTGCCAAGCAATCCCCCATCCCGACCAACCGAGCATCGCCATGCCTATGAGGAATAAAAGAAACGTCATAGTTGGAAGAGTCGAGAGCCGTCAGGAAATTCTTGAAGAAGTGTTGCAGGGGCATCGATCGACCCACACTTCAGATGACCGTCTTCAAAGGACCAGTCGATTTTTCGGACGACCGCGATGTGTGTTGGCTGCAGTAACCCCTCTGTGCCGATCTGCACCGGCATCGGGAGAAGGTCGTACCGAAGCAGTTTCGCGAAGTAGTCGGTGGAATCGAAACATATTGCCAGCTGGACGTCGCTTTCGAGTTCTCGCACGGCATCGGCAAGCGCATAGGTCGAACCAGCCTCGGCGTACGTCCCACTTCCGAACCACTCCGATGCATGGGCAAGAGACAGTCGTGTAAGATCGAAATCACTCCGAGCGCCGTAGAGCATCTGGGCTCCAAACGCGATCCCCAGAAGCGGAAACAACGCTGCTTTTCGCTTCCACAGGACCAAGAGGACGATCGCAACGACGAGCAGCACTGCCCACAGGAAGGTTGTTTCGATGCCGAGCACGCGATGCCCTCGCAGCCGATGGTACGTGGAAATCACAAACGATTCGGGCGCAAATGCGTGGACGAAGAAGGCGCGAACGGTGTCAGGAAACGTCGCAGGAATAAATTCGATGCCCGTCACCTGCGGAGCATCACCTTTCGACGCTGAGAACGCGACCATGTACGTCTTCGACAATGCATTCCACGAGGGCGACACCGAGAGATCGACATCTGCTGTCACAGCGCCAGCAGGTAGATCGAACCGCACCATATCGACGGGGTTGTATTCCGAATTGTGCAGTGGTGCGACAAGGCCAATGAACGGAGATGCGCTTTGGTAGGTCATGCGCAACCAACGACCCCCGCCCGTCAGCGTTCCTTCGGCCATTTGTTCCGACATCCTCGCGATCTCCGCAATATCCGTGCCAATTGCCGGCACGGGCGAAATATGCACGATTTCCCCCTGCGCCAACACGAGAGTCACGCACAGTATGCTGGCTGCGATGGCGAGGAGAACGCGTTTCATGCCCAAATCGTACACGCCTGCAGGCATCTACGCACTCAGCTACAATCCGCGGACATGGCCCCATACCCAACGTTGAAAATCCGGCCTGGTGCGGATATCCATCTCCGTAACCGCCACCACGCGATCTACCGCAGCGCCGTCGCGCAGGCGCCCGCGGCACAGGATGGCGCGATCGTTCGTGTGGAGGCGAGCGACGGCGGATTCCTCTGCTACGCAACGTACAATGCCCAGGCCTACATCTGCGGGCGCGCTGTCGCGTTCAAGGACGGTGAACCGATGTCGCAGATCAAACACGCGATCGCAAAGGCAGTAGAACTCCGCGAAATGCTCTTTCGTGATGGCCCCACAAACGCTTACCGATTAGTGAATGCAGAAGGTGATGGCATCCCCGGGCTCATCGTCGACCAGTACGACCGCACACTCGTCGTGCAACTCACGACCCTCGGCATGGACGTGCAACGCGAGTGGATCGCGAAAACACTCATGGACGTGTGCGATTGCGATCGGATCTACGAAAAATCATCCGGTGCAGCACGAAAGAAGGAGGGGCTTGAGGCCCGTGAGGGCTGGCTCAAGGGTGACGGTTCGACGTCTATTCCGGTCGAAGAAGAGGGACTGAAATTCCAGATCGAGCTTGCCGGAAGCCAGAAGACCGGCCTCTTTCTCGATCAGCGGGAGATGCGCGGTCTCGTGCGTGCTTTGGCACGGGGCAGAACCGTCCTTGATGTGTGTGCCTACGTCGGTGGTTTCTCCACCGCTGCGCTCGCAGGAGGTGCACTCACGGCCGATGCCGTGGATTACGATAGTGCAGCGCTCTCGCTCGCACGCGGAAATGTCGAACGCAATGGCATCGACCCCGGCAAACTCTCAACCTACGACGAAGACGCGTTCGCGTTCCTACGACGCGTGCCTCCTCCACGCGGCTACGACTTCATCATCCTCGATCCACCGGCATTCGCGAAGCGCTCAAGCGACCTCGAGCAAGCGAAGAAGGCCTATACCGATCTCAACCGCTCGGCGATGCAACTCCTCCCGAGCACCGGCGGCTTCCTCCTCACCTGCTCGTGCAGCTACCAAGTCGACGTCCCGCTCTTCCAGACGATCGTCTTCCATGCCGCCCGCCAGGCAAAACGCTTCGTCCGCATCCTCCACCGCCACCGCCAAGCATTCGACCACCCTGTGAGCATCTACCATCCGGAGGTCGACTACCTAAAAAGCCTCCTCTTGTGGGTAGAGTAAACAAGTGCGGATGTCGGGTAAAGCAGCCCGAAGGCTCGGCGTGATCGTCGGTAGCGCTTCCAGTTCTTCGGGTGTCATCCACGAAAACCCCCCACACTTGTGTGGTTCGCAGACGCGCGGTTCTCCTTCGATAATTTCACAAAGGTGAATGTGCACGTCGAAGATCCCCTCCGTCGTCCTGTCGGTTTGGTAGACGCCGATCTTGTGCAGCACACGAACAACGATACCGAGCTCCTCGAGCATCTCGCGTGCGACACCTTCCTCCTGTGTCTCCCCCTCCTCCCATTTGCCGCCCGATGACTCGACACGCTCAACGCCCGTCTTGATGTTCTTCATCACGAGCACGCGCCCGCCCCGGAGGACAACCCCCGCAACGAGGATTCCGTGCTGCACCTCGGGCGATTCGAGCGTTAAGGAATCCATAACGACGGCGATGGTACCCCTATTGCGGGATTCGGGAAATGTGATACCGTACTTTGGTACTTCTCTTCCCCTTTTCCCAATGCGCATGCGCATTCTTCTTTCCTCAGCCGCTGCTGCGACGTTGCTCGCTGCTGCGCCTGCAGCGTTCGCTGCCGACTGGAAGGTCAGCGAAGACGCAACGTTCTACATCGATGCCACGGTGACGCACACTGCGACGCCGGACCTTGTGAATATGTCCGTCGACTGCCAGATCACGGAGCCGATGTCCCGCGAGGCGGTTCGCGCGGAAGTGAAGGAATACATGGGCGACCTCCAGGACAGCGCAGGCGACTCCGCCCGTGTCCGCCGCAACAGTGCTCCATCCTTGTATCAGTTCACAAACTACGATCCCGAGACCGGCTTGCCGGAACCGGCAACTGACCTCTACTCAGGCAGTTTCGGCTACTCGATCGCCCTCATGAACACGGCACGCGCCGAAGAGCTTGCCTCGACCGTCGAAGAGATCGGCTGCACCTACTCGTGGGACCCCCGCCTGATCTATACGGGTAAGTACGTCCGCCAGAACCGCGCGGAACTGATGGAACAGATCGATGAGAAGAAGGAATTCTACGAGGAAATCCTCGGCATCGAACTCAACCAGGTCTCGAGCATTTCATTCTCGACATACATCGATTCGACGTATGGTGCGTACTACGGTTCGGCAACGTCGTACGATCCGGAATCGAACACCGTGAATGCCACGACGACCCTCAGCATCACGTTCGATCTCCCGAAGACGAAGAAGGACTGATCATCTCGAATGAAGAATCCCGCGTGTCAAAGGACAGCGGGATTTTTTATGCGACGTCTCAGCGTTTCTTCCTCTCCTCAGTAACAACACCCGTCTCTGTGTACCGCTTCTCATTCTCACGAAGCACTGCAGCGTTGAATGTTGCGCGGTTCATAATCCCCTGACCAACGTCCTGGTGCGGCGAAACAATAACATGAGGATCGTTCGCTGCGGAGCTGAGAGGGAAGAACTGTTTTCGGCGCACGACGCCGTGTTCTCCTGCGAGCACATTTTGATGGTACGAGTACGTGGTCATTATGCGAACATTTGATCCGCATACATCCTCAACCATCGCCAACTTCGTCCGAATACGTCCGAGTACTTCGACGTACTTCTCCCACGTATCGATCGACTGTGTCGACTCAATATTAATATGTACAAGCGGCGGCAATTTTCCCGTTAACTTGAGATCCCGCAGATTCTGCAATAGGACGTCTTTTCCAATTTCCAGCGACTTCTTGTCATCACCACCGCCTGGCTTCACCAAAATGAGCGTATTGGGCGGCTCAAGGTCGAAACCAATACCGAACGACATCTTCAGTTCTGCATGCGAGACGCGCTTCCTGAGGGCCTCAGGGTATTGCTTCGCAAGAGTCGTGTTGAGATTGCGATAGTGTGTCGCATGCATCAGGTTAGCCATCATGATGTACATCATGAACTTCTTGAGATTCCCTGATTCTTCCGTGAGCTTCTCAGAGATACGCTCCAGGAGATCGTGACGAACAATATCGCGTCCCGGTTCATCATCCAGCGATTCGCGCATCTTCCGCATGAGGTACGCCTCGAGCGCAATCTTCACCTCCATACTCGCAAAAAATGGCGCACTGCGACCTGCGAGCAGCTCCTTCGGCGACTTCCCTTTAATACTTTCGTGGGCCCAATCATCCGCAATCGGCTTGTAAACAAAATCCCCCTCGAACACTTCGAATGGTTCTCGTAACTTCTCCGCATCCATAATTGCTTCCGCATCGAAGAGCTGTGTGGAATTACGCGAGAACTGCATCGCACCATTATCCGTATTCGTCATAGCAGAGAGCACATGCACGCTCCCCTTCTCCACGCTACCGTCTTTGTCGATGGCATGCGTCAGCTGCAATGCCTGCTCTGTCACACTTCCACGTGCGCGTGCATCGCCATCAGCGGGTGCACGATCCCAATCACGCTTGAATGCAGCACAACTGCTACCAATGACACCTCGGTGCGCGGACGTGATAATAAGAAGTGGAATTTTCTCTGCAGCTGCCTCCGCTGCAGCAATCTCGATCGAATCCCACAAATCCTTGTTTCCGCGGTCCACGTCGATGACGTTTCCTTGGCTGCGGCGGTTAACCGCAAAGGTCGGTGGAAGTCCTTTGTGATTATTCGTTTGAACGCGACCGTCCATGCACTTACAGACAACGACTTTCACACCTGCCGCTTTCGTAAACGCTTCGATCGTGGGAAGCATGGTATGGAACACATTCGCAGCCTCTCTGTTCTGACGAAGATTTCCGCTGAAATATTCGCGCGCAGCCTCTGTCAGCTGTGCATACTCCGGCGAATCTTCGGCCGGAGATGTTTGTATCACTCCATTCTCACTCGCTTCACTGCTTTCTGGAAGCGCCTGAGCTCCAACAGATGCCAAGATAGCTACTGTCCCGAAGAGGAAACGCCGCCGACCTTCATCGACTTGCTTCTCGCCCGATCCACTCTCAACGTGAGAGCGCATTTCAGACAGAGACTCTTGGAGAATAGTGTTCATAGAAAGCATGAGAACAGCCTGCCGTCGTACGGCTAGGCATGAAAAAAGTCAATGCTCTAAGGAGGCACTCCTGCAACAACTGGAAAGGTGACAATTCAGCTATCGGACCCAATCGCATACGCATTTTCCCCTGTACCCGCTACAGTGGAACAGTGAATTCCCCCTCGACATGGTGAACTCTGTGAAACGGATTGGCATCCTCACCGGCGGCGGCGACTGCGCCGGGCTCAACGCCGTCATTTCCTCCATCGTCCGCGCGGGCGTGCCCATGGGCTACGAATTCGTCGGTATCCTCAAAGGATGGGAAGGGATCCTTGACCCTCCGATGCTCAAGCCGCTCACGGTGCAGGCGGTCCGCGGCATCAGCCACGTGGGTGGCACAATGCTGCGCACGACGAACCACGGTCGATTCGCTGCGAAAGTTGGAGAAGGCGGTACCTCGGGAATCCCCGAAGACATTCTGTGGAGTGTGGAACGGAATATGAAGGCGAACAAAATCGACGCGCTTATCGTCATTGGTGGCGATGGCACCCTAAGCGGTGCGCAGCAGTTGATGGACCTAACGGGAGTGAAGGTCGTAGGCGTCCCAAAGACGATCGACAACGATCTTGACGGTACCGACCGCTCATTCGGGTTCTCCTCAGCGGTCGAGATCGTTCGCGAAGAGCTCAACCGCATCCATACCACCGCGGCGAGTCATGATCGCGTGATGTTCGTGGAAACGATGGGCCGTCATGCGGGATGGATCGCGCTGTACGGTGGCGTGGCCGGCGGAGCAAACGCCATTCTCCTTCCCGAATTCGCGTTCTCGCCAAAGGGCCTTGCCGAGTTCCTTCGAGGACGTGTGACGGAAGGAAAACTTTCCGCAGTGATTGTCGTGGCAGAAGGTGCACGTGTTGGCGGTGAGCTTTCAACGAAGAAAAAACATGCCAAAGGCGCGGAAGCGCAGCTCGGAGGCGCGGCGGACAGACTCATGGCCGAAGTGGAAAAGGAAGCACCTGGAGCATTTGAAATGCGCACCGTCGTGCTAGGACATGTGCAACGCGGCGGTAGTCCGAATGCGGAAGATCACATCCTCGCACGCGCCTACGGCGTGGCGGCGATCGACGCGGTGCACGCAGGAAAGTTTGGGTGCATGGTGTCGTTCCGAAATGGGAAAATGTCGGCTCTCCCCATTGCCGAAGCGATCGGCAAGCTCAAGCGCGTGACGTCTGCCGATCCGGTCTTTGTCGCGGCGCAGAAGATTGGGCTCTATATGGGCGACGCGAAATGAGCATTCTTGCATTGGCCCAGACAACACCCCCAAGGTCGGTTGTTGAGGGAGTCTACCCTTCGGTGTCGGCAGCTTCTTGAGCTCGATTTGTTGCCTGAATGGTTATGATGATACAGGCATGATCGGAGACTCTCAGCAGCCGCTCTTCTTGCGAATGGTATGCATCGATAAGTTGAGTAGCCAAAGATGGTGACAAGTAAGCGTAGTCCAGACGAAAACCATTCCCGGCCGTGCTCCACCAGGTGTACCCGTGCTCCAGTCGATGCAGTAGTCGCCACGCATCGATGTAGCCGCTATCAAGCAGTTCCTGCGTTTTCTCCGGCAATGCGAACGGTGATCCCTCCGCATCTTCGGGCAGTCCAGTATTGAAGTCACCAATGATCATTGTTCGCCTGTCGCAGTGGCGCGACGCGTAGTCGAGCACTCGATCCCAGCACTCACGCTTGTTCCACTTGTCCCCACTGCCGGGGATGTGAACAGCGAGAAGGTGAAGATCTATGGATGGGAAAATATATCGGGAGGAGTCGATGCATCGTGACAGGATCCGTTTCCCGTTGCATATCAATTTTTGATGCCACAAGGATGCCGTTTGTTTTCTCCGGCATGTCCGAGGCGATATGGAATTCATATCCTGCATCTGAAAGCGCGGCATGAAAAATCAGTTCACAGGTATTTCGCCTGAATTCCGACAGTACGAGGATATCGGGCTTGTGCTTGCGGATCGATTTGATGATGCTCGGCAATCTCCCAGTCGATCCACCGTGCCGAATGTTCCACGCCATAATGGTTATTGATTTGTTGTGCCGATATTCTAAATTTGATGCGTCCATAATTGAAACGCTTTGCACGCGCTACTGTTGGCAGCCCCACAACTTTCTCAAGCAGGCGTCTTCGATGAAATGCTACATTGGTTTCAAGTCCTCAAAACATCACAATTATCCCCAACCTATTGAGATAATTTCATAAATCGAACAGGCTAAAGGAGGAGTGTGACGTCACACTCCTCCTACAACACCTACCCATCAAGACTCCACCTGAACGCTCAAGCGCTTGGGTTCTGCCTCCGGCTTTTTTGGGATCGTCACTGTCAGCATGCCGTTCTTCGACTTACACGCTGCCCTCGAGCCATCAGCATACTCAGGGAGGAGAATCTGCCGCGTGAATTCCGTATAGGAGTAGCTGCGCTCGCGACGATGCCATTTCTTATCCTTGGTATCGGACTTCTCCTCATGCCTACCACTGATCGTGAGGACATTATTACTCACGTCCACATTGATAGTCTTAGGATCGAAGCCGGGGATGTCCGCCTCGATCACTACGTCCTTGTCGGTTTCAGACACATCCACGGGGAGAGCACGTTGGCGTTGCTCCATGATGGACGGCATGAAGGATGTATCAAAAAGACGGAATGGATCCCAGAACGCTTCATCGAAGAAGTGGTTGAACGGACTGCGAGAGAGATCCCTCTGCTCATCGCGCCGCTGAATCTGCCTATTACCTGTCATAGAGAAGGGGGGAAAGAAATAGAATTAGCACTCGACAGTATAGAGTGCCAATTTAGTGCAGTCAAGATGAGTGTGTTTCGCTCACGAAATATGAGATGCAGAGCATTGAAAAAGTCCGCAAAATCTCTAGAGTGTTTCCATACACAAGCGATCCATCCTTCTCACTGGCCTTCTTTTTTCAACGATTCCGTTCGTCGCGTACAGTGTTCACAATAACTTTGCAGGGGGAATTGCGGACGCGGATTCTTTTGCCGCATGGGTGTACTTGCCAGCGTTCATGGCCTTCTATGGACAAATGGGGAATGCCACGTTTAGTACTCCTCTCGTGTTACTGGGCATCGGGATCACCGTTGGCATGTGGTTTATCATCGGATGTATCACTGGACTTGTCATTGCACTATTTGCGCAGCAGCTTCGCTTCGTACTCACCTTCATTTTTTTCGTTGCCGTGATATTTGTAACAGTAATTTGGCCTGTTCTTCCGCAAAGAGCGCACTACCAGCGGATGACAGGAACGGGATACTCGCTGGAAGAGTGCAAAAACATCCCTGCATCACTGAACGGTGGTACAGACCGCTCAATGTGCATCCGTACTGTTGCTACAAGAATGATTAATGAAAAAGACCCTGCTGTGAATGAACAGTTCTGCAACGATCTATTTCCAGAGGAAGACTTTACGGGCCGGTATTGCTGGAGGATGCTTTCACTCCGGAAGGAGACCACGATGGATTTTTGTGAACAGATCGCTGATGATATTACGCGCAACGGTTGCCTTCTCTTCCTGGCACGGAAGCTGCATGACCCCAGCATTTGTCAGTTGCTCCGAGGCGAGCGCGGCGATACCCCTGAGGACTGCTTGGCAGCAATGGATTAGCCGTAAGTGGCAGAGCAGTACTGTTTGACACCCAAACTTTGAGTCCCAGACAGCATCCCCAAGATCGGTTTTTGAGGGTGTCTACCCTTCGGTGTCACTGTGTGTAAAACGAACACTATCGAACAGTACAGAGGGCCTGTCTTCGGCGTTTCCTGTGCATGGACAAAATAGGTTTTGATGACATGGAAATATTACGCTGGGGATAGGGAACGATCGTCGGTATGCTGCGGGACATGAGTGATGATCACACACCATCGCGCTACACCGTTGGTGGCTTGGAGAATGAGTACATGGATCATGAGCAGAAGGTGCTGAAGAACAAGAAGGGCATAGCTGATCTGCAAACGCTCTATATTGAGGAGGAGAAGACGCTTGGGAAAGCCTACGAAATTCTCCTGAACGAAGTGCGTTCAGATACTCCGATCACATCGGAGCTGATCCTGTATGTCCATCGGACTGTTTTTGTAGATCTCTACGAATGGGCAGGGCAATGGCGAACAGTGACTATCAGTAAGCCCGGTGTGACGTGGCCGCCGCCGGATTTCCTACATGAAGCCATGCAATCATTCCAGAATGAAGTGTT
>CAYQJY010000016.1:0-17637 GCA_964418005.1 uncultured Candidatus Peribacteria bacterium | reverse complement strand
GAATTACTCTCTGTTCTCCCTTCATGAGAATTCACGCGCTCGACGGCAAGACGATCTGCGTCCTTGGCTACGGCAAGGAGGGAAGGGCAACGGTGAAAGCACTCGAGGAATTCGCACCGGCTGCCGAGATTACCGTTGCTGACAAGAATGCCGATATCACAAAAGATTCGGACAAGCATTGGTGGCAGCTCGGCGATGGATGGCTGGAGAACCTCAAGAAATTCGACGTCATCATCAAGGCTCCCGGCGTGCCGCCTCTCCCAGAGCTTGCGAAACACACGAAGAAGATTACGGGCTCCGTCCAAGTCTTCCTCGACACGATTGCCGGCAGCGGCGCAATCGTGATCGGCATCACGGGCAGCAAAGGCAAGAGCACGACAAGCTCACTGATCGCTACAATGCTCAAAGCTGGTGGCAAAGATGTACACCTCGTCGGCAATATCGGCGATCCGTCGATTGCGCACATCAAGGAAGCAAAGAACGGCACGATCTTCGTCCATGAACTAAGCAGTTACATGCTGCAGGATATGACATCGAGCCCGCACGTCGCCGTCGTCACGAGCTTCTTCCCTGAGCATCTCGATTACCATGGTTCAATGGAGGCCTATTTGGATGCAAAAAAGAACATTACACGCTTCCAAACAGAGCAGGACGCGACATATTTCAACGCCGATTCACCGGGAGCAGTCTCGATTGCATCAGAAGGACACGGCCGCAAAATTCCCGTTCAGAGCGACGATTGTCCGGTCGATCTTGCCGAGACCAAGCTCATCGGCGAGCACAACCGCGAGAACATCGCGCTCGCGTGGAAAGTGTGTGAGGATCTTGGCATTCGGAAAGACACTGCTGTCGCCGCACTCAAAGCATTTACACCGTTGCCACACCGTCTCCAGTACGTCGGCACCTACTCCGGCATCAACTGGATCGACGATGCGATTTCAACAACACCGGAATCCGCCATCGCGGCGCTGGACGCCCTTGGCGACCGCGTGGCGACGATCATCCTCGGCGGCCAGGACCGCGGCAACGACTTCGCCTCGCTTGCCGCTCGTCTGCGCGATTCGAGCGTGAAGACAGCCCTCCTCTTCCCCGGCTCCGGCCCACGCATCCGTAGCGCGATCGAGAAAACACATACGACAATCGAACTGATCGACGTCGCGTCGATGGACGACGCCGTACGTCTCGCCCGCGAAAAAACGCCGAAGGGATCGATCGTGCTCCTCTCCACCGCTTCGCCCAGCTACGGCATGTTCAAAAACTTCGAGGAGAAGGGTGCCATATTCCAGGGATGCGTGAGAGGATTGTGCTGACTGCAAACCATTGGCTGACGCTGGCTGAAAATGACGTTTCCTGCTACAATAGATACAACATGAAATCCATTCTCGCGTACCCTCGACTCATCGCTCTCGGTATGTGCATGGGGGCAGCCTACGTGTTGTACGAAGTAGGAATGTTTGAATGGCTCGACGGTCGTCTCCATGGCCTTGGCTACCCCGGAGCATTCGCAGCAGGCCTCTTGTTCAGCTACGGATTCACGACGCCATTCGCCATTGCTGCATTCGTCGAACTCGCACACGAAGTGAACCCCATCATCGCGGCGCTCCTCGCTGGCTTCGGCGCACTGCTCTCGGACCTTGTCATTTTCGAGCTCCTGCGGTTCAGCTCCTTTGGGAAAGAGATCGATAGACTCGGGCGAACGAACCTGATCACTCGCGTCCACTCGATGATCCATCATGAAACAGTCCCCGAACACCTACGCCGCTACGCGCTCTGGACCATGGCAGCACTCGTCATCGCTTCCCCCTTGCCTGATGAAATTGGCATCGCGCTCCTCAGCAGCACCACACGCATCAGTGAGCGCGCATTTAGCGTGCTCTGCTTCGGTATCAACACATTGGGCATCCTTGCAATCCTCCTCCTTGCGCAGGCTGTGCGCGGTTAGACAGCACCGTTCCCCACGCGAACTTTGGCCGGTCGGATGACGCGGCCGTTCAACGCGTAGCCTTCCTCGAAGACTTCGACGACTTTCCCCTCTTCGCCCGGCCCAACGGTGATGATTTCGTGACGCGCAGGATCTGCCACTTCACCGAGCGAGCTCATGCGCTCAAGACCAAGTTCCTTCACTTGCTTCAAAAGATCCTGCTCAATCGCGGTCAGTCCTTTGACCCATTCATGTCCGGCAATTTCCTGCGGTACTGACGCGAATGCGCGCTGAAAGTTGTCGAGCGTCGGAAGAATGCGTCGCATCATCCCCTCCGTTGCGTACGCACGGAGATCCGTCGCCTCGCGCTCAAGGCGCTGTTTTGCGTTCTGCAGATCCGCCTGCGCGCGCCCCGCAATGTCCTTCAATTTCACAAGTTCTGCCTGAGCGGCAGTCAGCTGCGCTTGCAGGGCGTTATCATCACCGGCCGGTGGCACGGGTTGCTTCGTCATGGCGCAACACACGGAACGGTCGGATCGGCAATGCAGTTCTCCACCGGCGGTTTCCCCCTCCATGGGCACGTCTGAGAGTAGCGACACGCATCGTCCGTCATTCCATTCCACTCTGCTTGGAGCGTCGCATCGTCCAGCGCGGTTGTGAGGAGAATCTTGTCGCCATCCTGGAAATCATAGTTCAACGAGAACGGCCGCTCTTGCTTGTTCACCACCATCCTCCATGGGTGCTCGGCGCACCCCATATCGCGATCGATCTTCGGCGAGCGATAGAGGATGCACTCTGCGGTGAAACCAACCTCGATGGAATCGAAGAAATCTTGGAGCGTAAGACCTGGCTTATGACGATGGATCACATGACCGAGACCGTCGTGCAAATGCAGGAACTTTCGCATACCACTGAGAGATGGATCGCGCGTATGGTCTTCCGTCGACTCGCCCGTCTGGAAAAATTCTTCCGTGAAATCCACCGCTGTGCCATCAAGCATCACCGCGAAATCGACATGCGTGTGATTGGGATCCGGATTTGGCACTGGCGTGTGTGGCCGTCCGAGCAGCACAACGATACCGACCGCGAGGACGATAATGACGATGGCTGGAAGAAGGCGCTTGATCATATTCTTCTTACTCAACAACGATTGTGAATGCCATGTCACGGTGACCCGGACCACACGGAACGCCGCAGCGTCCGGCGAACGTACCCACCGTATCTGTCGGGAGATCAATGACCGTATCAGAACCGGGTTCCACGCGGACGTTCACCCCGAGATCGGCGATGAGCAAGCTGTGAATACCTTTATCACCCTTGAGCTCGAGCTTCACCTTCTCGCCTTTCTTCACCGTGACTGTTGCGGGGCTGAAGGACCAGTCTGTCACTACCACCGGGACAACGCGCGCCTGCACGACGGGCGGATCCTCCGAAACAACAGTGTCATCGTCTTTGCTCCCCCCCATGTCTGATGGAGTAGGATCATTCTCCTCGATCTTCATCGCATCGCTATCGACCATGCTATCGCTATCATCAGCCGCTGCAGGTACGGACGTTTCCTGGCCATCATTCGTGGAAGGGGTCTGTGCAGGCGTGCATGCTGCGAGCATAACGACCGAGGCAGCTGCGAGAATCAACTTGTACTGCATGTGAAACGGGGGAAAATAATGAGTGCTCATTCTACGTATTCCCCTCCCCTATGCAACGAATCCGTCTCGCTTCTTGGATCATCGCGCTCGGCCTCGCAGCCGTGTTTCTCTGGTTCGGGATCGATAAATTCATGACCCCCGCAGCGTGGCTTGGATGGATGCCCGCATGGATGAATGGCCTGTTCGGAATGCCCATCGAGAGCTGGCTGAAGATTGTGGGCGCGAGTGAAATTCTCTTTGGCATCATGATCCTCATCCCCGTCCGTAACGTTCGTCGTGCCGGTGCAGTTCTCATCGCCCTCCAACTCCTCGCCATCCTCCCCATCGCAGGCTTCAACGACATCGGCCTGCGCGACTTCGCGATGATGATGAGTGCGATTGGGTTGGCGGTGATGCTGTGACGGTCCGTAAAAGCGGCCCCCCTCACACGGAGGAGGGCCTGATGTTTTCTGCTAGGCAGGGAATTAGGCGAGGAGTTCTCGCCGCAGCAAGCCGGCTGCGGTAAGCTCGCTTTGCAGTGTCGGGTTGACCGTGATCGTTCCCCCACGAGGGACAAACAAGCGGATCAACCCAGCTGCGCGATAGGTAGCGCCCCACTCTCGTCCGTTGATACGGACGCGGTAGAAGATACCCTCCACGTCGGTAATGTACTCCCGCCGCAACTCGATGGAATTCCCGTAGAAATGAATTTCATTTGTTCGGGAATTAAGATCCTCCCGTGGGACAACGACGGCATACGTGTCACTGAACACGGTGTCCAGCGCTTGCAGACCAACCATGCGATCCTGCAGGAGGCCGTCCACCGCGAACATGACGTCGCTCCCGGCACCGCCGTTCAGCCAGTCGGGGCCGCTGCCCCCATCCAACTGATCGACGCCGGCCTGGCCGAAGAGGAAGTCCTTTGCTCCTTGGCCGCGGAGAACGTCGTTGCCGCCCTCCCCATACAGGATATCGACTCCCTCCCCGCCAGTGACATGGTCATCGCCCGCACCGGCGTAGACCCACTGTCGGATCGACACGCCGTTGCCATCATAGCGATCATCACCACCTCCTAGGTGTGCGTTGATTCGCAGCACTGCGGAACGCGGGACGCTCGTGACCGATCCATTGACCGTCACATTGAGTGTGGACGCGGTTTGTTGGACCACGACCGTGTCGTTTCCATCGGTTCCACCGATCTGCAGTACTCCTGACACTACATCGACCGCGGCGAGTCGCCGCGGTTCCAACTCCTGAACATTAAGACGCTGCACACAGAGCCCGACTCGGGGCCGTCCCCAACCGTACTTCATCGACATCGTCATACTCATCTCCTCTGGTGAGATGCTTTCCAATTTTCCTGCCGACGGCAGAAAGAACGCCCACCTGACATGCAACGTCAGAGGGGAGAACATGATTGCATATTTATTAAGTTTGTCAAGCATTCGTCAACAATATCGAGGCGGCTAGCGCGAGCAGCAAATCTGCCTATACTAGGCCGCGCGTGTCACGGTAGCTCAGTTGGTAGAGCACGGGACTCATAAGCCCGGGGTCGCCAGTTCAATCCTGGCCCGTGACACCATCCGTCTTCGTCCGCCTCGGCGGACTACGCCGGGATTGGTGTTCTATTATTTCGCCAGTTCAATCCTTGGCACGGCGTAACCTAGTGAAGCCGGCCTGGCCCGTGACACCATTCATCATATGACGATTGAAAAATCCGCCATCTTCGCTCGCATCCAGGAGATGATCGAATCGAAGGGGTTGAGGATTGCATCGAAAGACGACCAACGCCCGTGGGGAGGGTTCTTCGTGATCGATGAAGCGCAGTCGACACAGTTCATCGAAACGTTCTTCCCGGACGAAGATGCAGTGGAACTGACGACGCGAAAAGTGAGTCCGAAGATTCTCATCGTCGCACCGGGCACACGCCTCTCGTGGCAATACCACCATCGCCGCGCGGAGCTGTGGCGCGTGCTCGAAGGTCCGGTCGCCGTGATGCATAGTGAAACTGATGCTGAAACAGAACCAGTTACGTACGCAGCGGGAGACGTTGTGAGACTCAAACAGGGCGAGCGTCACCGGCTCATCGGCACGGATGACTACGGCATCGTCGCGGAGATCTGGCAGCACACGGATGCAACAAACCCAAGCGATGAGAGCGACATCGTACGGGTGCAGGATGATTTTGGACGACGTTGATACTTCGATCGCTCAATACAAGTCAGGCACTCGCCCGTCTGAGCCGATCCCTCACTGCCTCCCATCCGGGCTGCATCGGCGGCTCTTCGATGACGATTGTCTTTATTCCTTCGTCATCCATCCGATGGAGTTCGTTATAGAGCACCGCACCGTACGCAACGGGGTTCCCCGGCATCTGCACCATCGTCGCTTTCGTATTCATCACCGCGCTTCCCAGCATGAACGCTGCGACCGGCTCTTCCGCTGCTGCAATCGCCGATGCGAGGAGTTTTGCTGGAACAACGTTCACTGTCGCCTGCGGCGAGTAGTGCTTCTTCGACATTCCGGGTGATGCACGCGCAACACTGTCATCGACCTGCGCCTCCTCCGTTCGCACGAGCATGCCAATTGTGCCTTCGATCTGCGACGGTGTGATTGGGCCCGGGCGAAGTAAGCGCGGCGGGAGAACCGTGCAGTCGATGACGGTCGATTCGAGTCCGTGCTCCGTTGTCCCGGCATCGAGAATGAGATCGACCCTATTCCCGAGGCTCTTGAGCACATGTCCGGCCCGGGTGGGCGACACCGCTTGCGACTTGTTCGCACTCGGCGCTGCGAGCGGTGTACCCGCCGCATCGATCACTGCGCGCATCACGGGGTGAGACGGCATCCGAATCGCAACGGCAGGCAACCCCGCCGTCGCAGTATCGGGAACAATCTCGCTCTTCGGCACCACGAGCGTCAGCGGCCCGGGCCAGAAGGCCTCTGCAAGTTTCTGAGCAACCGGCGGCCACGTCGAAGCAAGCTTCTTCGCAGCGTCGATCGATGTCACATGGATGATCAGTGGATTCGTCGACGGCCGACCCTTCGCTTCGTAAATCTTCGCGATCGCATCGGGATTCAGCGCATCTGCCGCAAGCCCGTAAACGGTCTCCGTCGGGATCGCGACGATACCGCCTTCTCGGATAACGTTCGCCGCCTGCACAATATGGTGTGCGTCATGCTCTGGGTCGCCGTTAATATGCAGAATCTCCGCCATGACTTCGCCATCATAGCGGTATACTCGATTGGTGAAGCCCACACTTCTCTGCTTGCACGGCTGGGGCGGCTCGAAGGAATCCTTCGATCCGTTGCGCGATGCGTTGGCTGGCATGGACCTCGAGATCCTCACGCCGGATCTTCCCGGCTTTGGCGACCAACCGGATCCTCCAAAGCCCTGGAACGTCGATCACTACGCCGGATGGGTCACGGGCTGGGTGACGACGGACCGTAAGAGCCAGGGGCCCCTCTGGATCCTCGGACACTCGCACGGCGGGCGCGTCGCGCTTCGTCTGGCATCTCTCGATGTGCTTCCGATTGAACGATTATTTCTCTGCGCCCCTGCGATCAATCGCAAGGGGCGTTATTTTTTCCGTCGTGTCATAGGCGCATCGCTCGCAAAGACCGGAAAGTTCTTCCTCTCAATACCTGGACTCTCAGCTCTTGCACCATTCGCCAGAAAGCTCCTCTATAAACTCATGCGCGTCAGCGATTACGAACGAGCGAACGCACTGATGCAGCAAACACTCGTGCTCGTGACGCGTGACGATATTTCGTCACTTCTGCCAGGCATACAAAAACCAATCGACCTCTTCTGGGGAACGGATGACACGCAAACGCCCGTCAGCGATGCGTACTATATGAAGAAACTCTTACCCCAGTGCTCTCTCCATGTTTTTGCAGGCACGCGACACAGTGTGCACAAAACGAACGCACGCGAGATCGCCGCCGTCATCGGGCAGCGACTCGAGTCGACTCAAGGCTAATAGCTTAGAACGCCGGGAGAATCACGAACATGTACACGAAGTACATGGCGCTCAGCACGAAGCCCGCGGCGAAGTGCTGGAAGTGGGTGTGTGTGTTGTCCATATGAATATAATACCATATTTTTGTAATATGTACAATAGCGGGCTGTAGGCCTTAGGAGCGGGTACAATACGTAGCGATGTTTGAATGGTTGCTCATCGGCGGAGTCCTCATCGGCTCGCTCTCGCCTCTTTTGACGTTCGCACGCCTGTTCCAGATGAAGGAATGGCGGTTGGACCGGTTGAAAGAACATTGCCGGCGGGAGGGATGGATTCGCACAGCGCTTCGAATATTCCTACAGGGACTTCGCGGACGACAACAGTTTCCTGTGTGGACGTCGAAGGCGATCCTCATCGTTCTCACGACTGTCGCGCTGACGCTCATCAGCGCACTGGCACTCACGAACAATCGTCAGGCTCTCATCATCGCATTGTTCCCCATCATCATCCTGCAGCCAGTATTTCTTGTGTTCGCATGGCTCCTCTGGAAGCCGCTCGACTGGTTGTTGAAAAATCGCCTGCTCACGAATGCATCTATTCATCGTAACACTTTCGATGACGCGACCGTCATCGGCATCGTCGGCAGCGTTGGGAAGACAACGACGAAAGAATTGATGAAATGTGTGCTCGCAGACTTCTCCCCGTTCGTGACGCCGGAGCATGTGAACACCGAACTTGGCGTCGCGGCGTGGATCCAAAAGATCCCAGCGAATGCAGAAAAACCGTTTCTTATCGTCGAAATGGGTGCCTATCGGCGTGGCGAAATAGCGACACTTTGCCGCATCGCTCAGCCAACGATCGCCGTCATCACAGCGCTTGGATCGGATCACTTGGCGCTCTTTGGATCGGAAGAAGCGATCATCGAGGCAAATGCAGAAATTCTCGATTCTCTTCCAGCGAACGGACATCTCTTCCTCCTCGGCGATAACGCCAGCGCGAAGAGCTTGAAGAAGCGCGCGCACTGCCCCGTGACAATCGCCGGCTCCGCCGACGCAACGGAGATACGGGAGACAGATCGCGGCTTGGTGTTTGAAAGCCAGGGAGCGCGTTTCAATGTGGCGCTCCATGGGCTGCACAACGCCGGCAATGCCCTCCTTGCGATTGCTGTCGCTCGCGCCCTCGGTGTGAAAGACGAACGCATTCGCGAACTCCTCGCAGGCTTCCGCGGATCCTCACATACGTTTCACCTGAAGAAAGAACGAGGTGTGCTCGTCCTCGACGACACGTACAACGTCAGTCCCCTCAGCTTCCGTGCAGCACTCGACTGGGCAAAGAAGCGTCCTGAGCGACCGCGCGTCCTCCTTACGAGTGGCCTCCTCGAAACAGGCACGCAAGAGGATGACTTCATGCAGGTACTTGGGAGCGCTGCGAAGAAGAGCGTGGAACGTGTGGTGTTCACGACGGAGAGCGGCAAGGAAGCCTTCTCTGATGCCTTCGGTAAACCCGTTGAATCACTGAGCAGCGCCGAAGCCGTCTCCGATGATGGACTCCTCCTCTGCGTCGGCCGCATGCCGGCCTCTGCCATCCAGAAACTTCTCCCCACGGATGAATGAATACATTCCAGCCGATCCACCATACGTTCGGCCCGCATGTCGACGGCGCCTACCTCCGCCGCACGCTCGCGCTGAGCTACATACCATGGGCGTACAAGAAAGGACCCGCTCGCGATCTGCTACGCCACGATCTTGCTGCGCGCTATGCCTATGATGTATCGCTCTTCGCCTCCGGGCGTGAGGCACTCCTCGCACTCTTGCGCGCGTTCGATCTCCCAGCAGGCAGCGAGGTGATTGTGCAAGGCTTCACCTGTGTCGTCGTTCCGAATGCGATCAAAGCAGCAGGCCTACGAACCATGTACGCCGACATCGATCAAGAGACGTTGAACCTCACACCGGAAACCGTGACCGCCGTCGCTACGCCACGCACACGCGCCGTCGTCTGCCAACACACATTCGGCATCCCTTCCCCTGTCGAGGAATTGAAGGCACTGTGCGACAAGCATGGATGGCTGCTCATCGAAGACTGTGCGCACGTCCTGCCGGACCGCAATGGCCCGCACGACATCCTGAAATTCGCCGACCACGCGATCTGCAGTTTTGGGAGAGATAAAGCCATTTCTGGCATTGGTGGGGGCGCCGCACTCACGAAGCATCCCGAAACCGCGAAGCGTCTCGGTGAGCTCGAAGCAAAAGCGAAGGAGGTGTCGTTCTGGAACATCATTCGCCTTCTCGAGTACCCCTCGCGCATGGCACACATTGTGCGTCCACTCACAGGGCTGAAACTCGCCGGACCAGTCCTCGCGATCTTCAAACTGCTCGGTCTCTTCGCACCGGTCGTGACGAATGAAGAGAAAAACGGATCGATGCCACGCACACTCCGAACAATGCCGAACGTCTGCGCCGCCCTCGCGCGGTGGCAGCTCTCGAAACTCGAACAGATCAATGACCACCGTCGCACACTCACGAAGGCCTACCTCGAAGCCTCCGGAAAACTTGGATGGAGAGTTCTCCGCGGCATTCAACCATCGCTCCCGCTGCAGAAGTTTCCAATGTTCGTAGAGAACGCCGCCGCAACACGCAGCGCATTGAAACAGGAGAACATCCACCTCGACGACGGCTGGACAGGATGCGTCGTCTGCCCCGATTCATGCGATATCTCTGCTGCTGGTTACAAAGCAGGAAGTGATCCCACCGCTGAAGCAAGCGCTACGAGCATCCTCAGCCTCCCAACGCATCCGACCATGACTTCGCAGCAAGCGCACGATCTGATCGCCCTCCTTGCTGTCCGCCTCCGCTAAGATCCCCCCAATGTCCGTCCGCCTCGCCACCGCAGCAGACGCTTCCACCTGGGACGCGTTCATCGCCTCGCAACGCTTTCGCCCGTTTCTGCAGAGTTGGACGATGGGCGAGGTCTATGCTGAGACGAACCAGGAACCTGTACGACTAATCGCGGAAGAAAACGGAAAAGTTGTCGGCGTCTGCCTCGCGATCTTTGTGCCCGCACGCCGTGGTCAACACCTCGCGATCCAGTACGGACCGATCACTCGCTCACCGGACGTTGCGCTCGCACTCGTGAAGACTGCTTGTGATGAGGCACGGATGCGGAAGTGCACGTTCATCCGCATGAGCCCCTTCACACCATACGCAGAACACGGACCCTGGACGTCCACACTCGAGAACGCTGAGTTGCGCCCCGTACATGCCCCGATGCACTTGCTCGCAGAGCATCTCTGGTACCTCCCTCTCCACGCTCCCGACAAGTGGGTAGTGGGTAGCAATGAGCTAACGACGCTTCGAACGGAAGATGAAATCCTCATGGGGATGCGGAAAACGACGCGCAACCTCGTGCGACGTGCGGAGAAGGACGGCGTGACCGTGCGTGCTTCAACTGATCCAACGAAGGACGTGGAAGAATTCATCAAGCTTCACGACGAGACGCGCAAGCGCCACAAGTTCACGCCGTACACGAATGCCTTCTTCCGCGCGCAAGTGAAACACTTTGCACCCCGAAACGAATGCACGGTGTACCTCGCGGAGTTTGAGGGAAAGATCATCGCGGCATCGATCCACATGCACGCATTCGGCGAGACGAGCTACCACCACGGCGCGAGCGATTCTGCCCATAACAAAATCCCATCAAGCTACCTCGTGCAGTGGACCGCCATCCGCGATGCACTGAAGCGTGGGGACGGCATCTACAACTTCTGGGGAATAGCGCCATTAGCGCGTAGCAATGAGCGGGTAGCGGATAGCACGAATGGCTCCGCTAGCCGCTACGAGCTTACCGCTCCCCGTCATCCCTTCGCCGGCGTCACGCTCTTCAAAACAGGCTTCGGCGGGCACCTCTTGGACCTTCAGCCCTGCACCGATATTCCGCTAGGAAGCGGCTACACCCTCACCCGCTGGTTCGAGGTCCTCCGGAAGTGGAAACGGGGCTTCTAGGACCGTACAATCGCACCATGACCCGCCCCCAAGAGACCCAGAGCGTCGAGGAGAAAATGGATACGATCATCATGCACCTCGAGCGCATCGATCGTCGTGACCGCATGCGCATGTGGGGCGGCATCTTCCACACCCTGCTCACAATCGTCCCGCTCCTCTTCTTCGCCTGGAGCACGTGGTATCTCTACGCCCACTTCGATGAGATTATGGGCCAAATGATGCAGCAATCGGCAAAGAGTGCAGCTGCAGCAACAGGCCAGGGCTACGAGGAAGTCCTTCAGCAGATTCGGGAGGCCTTTGGCACGAAGCAGTAAGCACTCTGCCGAAAGCGGCTAACCCCTGCATGGGTCGCCGCCTTCGCTTCTGTATGCATCCAATTATTTCCCAGTCGCGAGCTTCACCACCTCCTCCGTCGTCATCGTCGGGAAGATCACGATGCCCGGCAGCCGCAGCAAGTCGCTGCGGTTGAACGTGCGCGAGGAATCTTCACCCAGGCCAAGCAGGTACCCTGCCTCGCTTGCGAGCATCGCGATGCGGTCGTTCACACCGCCTTCTGGGAAGGCCACAGCCATCACAGTCGTCTGAGCGCGCTCCTCGAGGAGCTTTCTGCTCTGCTGAAGCTCCAACGTCGCCTGCGCGTTCGTGAGCGCGCGGAAGTCATCACCTGTGTGTCCTGCTGATTCCACGTCGTGCCCATTCGCCCTGAGCGTCAGGAGCTGCTTCTCCGTCACGCCGCTCATACCGAGCGTCGAGGTTTGGAAGAAGAGCGATGCATCGACCCCTGCAGTGTTCAATGTATCCGTCACGGCTTGAAGATTCTCCGCGCTGATGCCCGAGACCGCGATCACTGCAGACTTGGGATTCAAACGAACATCACGGCTCTCCTGCTGTTCAAGGAGGTCCGCAAACTGTCGCAGTGTCATGAACGTGTAGCCTTGCTCCTTCAGCGCCTTCACGTGCGCAGAGAGCGCCGTCAGGAGCTCGTTGGTCTGCTGCCCAAGGCGATAGTGCAGGATCGGGAGTTCGAACGTCTCTTGGCGTACCTGGAAGGATGGGAGGAACGGTGCGAGGTAGTCATCCGATACATAGCCAGACTTGCCGTCGAACGTTACGGCCGCCCATCCATTCTGGATCGACGTCGGCCGCACCAAGCGCTGCCCCGGGATCTCACCAATCTTCGGACTGCTCTGGTTCGGCGACTGGCGGACGTTCACGAACGCGTAGTTCACGTAGTACTGGCCTTCGAACTGCTTCTTCTCCTCCGCCAAACGATCGTCACTCGTCACACGTGCGAGGTAACGGAGCGCGACGAAGCCTTTCTTTCCATCGGAAAGTTGCACCTCCGCCCACGACGCATCGGGGAACGAGACAACGGACACCGTGCCACCCCGATCGACTTTCGCCACGAACGCCGACTTGCTATCCGCTGCCGCGCGAACGTTCACGAACTCATTGGTCACGCGGTACTGATTGCGCTCCGACACCGTTCCCATGCGGATCGCGTTGTACTGGGGGACTTTCGTGAGATCGAGCACCACTTCTCCAGCGGTTGCCCCACTCCCCGACGGCAGTGGCAAGATATAGGGTAGCTCCGTCTCCCCCGAACCGGTCGTCGCCATCTCGCTCGAGACATCGTCTGTGATGCCCTGGAAATCAGCGAGGTCGTCCTCGGTGAACGTGAACTCCTCATCGCCGGGCTGTGAGCCGCCGCACCCCGCAAAGAGGATGCCAAACGACGCCACCAGCAGGAAGGCGATGAGCGGACTTGCGCCGTAGGAACGAGCGCGGCGGGAACGGAAGGGAGCCATACCGGAAGGAGAAAAGAATGAAGGAAAAAGACGAAAAGAAAGGACTACATGCGCTCCGGAACGCGGAGCGTGAGGAGAGACGCGCCGAGCTTGAGCACGGCGGCGGTGAGAGAAGTAAGGTGCAGTCGCAGACTCTTCTGCGGTTCGGGTGCCTGCAGAATATCGTCGCTGTTGTAGAACGCGTTGTAGCGCTGACCAAGTTCGTAGAGGTAGTTGGCCAACTTGTGCGGCAACTTTTCGCACCGGGCTTCATCGAGAACGCCGGCAAATTGCAGCAAGTGAGAGAACAGCTTCCTCTCGTGTGATGTCAGTGTCTTCGCTTGCTCTTTTGTTTCGCTGTACTCCCCTGCCTTCCGCAGAACGGACTTCGCACGCGCGTGCGTGTACTGCAGGTACGGTGCGCTGTTGCCTTCGAAGCTGAGCATCTTGTCCCAGTCGAAGACCATGTCCATCTTCCGGTTCTGACTGAGGATGCCGTACACAAGCGCACCCACCCCCATCATCTCCGCAAGTTCGGCGGGATTGTCAGTCTGAATGCTCTCGCCGCGTTCTTTAATAATCGCCTCCGCTCGCTCGACAGCTTCCTCGAGGACATGCTCAAGTTTGAGGATGTTCCCCTTCCGCGTGCTCATCGACTTGTCCGCAAACCGCATCCGACCGATCGACACGTGCTCCAATTCCGGAAGCTCCCAACCCAACTGTGCAACGACTGCAAACAGTTGCTTGAAGTGCAACGATTGCGCGACATCGACGACGAAGAGCACCTCACGAGGATGAAATCGATCGATGCGATCCTTCATCATCGCCAAGTCGCGGGTCATGTAGATCGTCGCTCCATCGCCTTTCACCACGATCGCCGGGGGCATGTTTGCGCTCTCCGGGAATTCGGCAATGAGCGCGCCTTTTTCCCCAATCGTGAACACCCCCTTCTTCTTTCCTTCTTCAATGACAGGCGCCATCTTGTCTTCGTAGTAGCTCTCACCCGTATCGAGATCGAAACGGACATTGAGCTGTTCGTAGATCGCTCCCAGCGACGCTTTCGTCACATCCACCACTTCTTTCCAGAACGCGCGCAGTTCCCCATCACCCTGTTCCAGCTTCCTGAACGCTTCGCGCCCCGCATCTTCCAATGAATCGTCCTTTTCTGCTTCCTGGTGGAATTTCACGTAGAGCTCAAGGAGTTCATCGAGGGAGCAATCCTTCGCATCTTTCTTGCCCCATTTCTCGAACGCGACAGCCAATTTGCCGAATTGCGTTCCCCAGTCACCCAGGTAATTCCACCGCACGACTGGTACGCCTGCATGCTCATACAGATTTCCAAGCGTCTGTCCGATGACCGTACTGAGGATGTGATGGATGCCGAGAGGCTTCGCGATGTTCGGTTGGGAGTAATCGATCACGACAGGCGCATCCTTCTTGTTGAACTTCTTCGGCTCGAGTGCATTCACAATGTTCTTCACCTCCGCCATGAACGCAGACGGCTTCAGCCACAGATTCACGTACCCCGGCCCCGCCACTTCCGCCTTCTCCACATCTGCATGTGATGCCAATGCATCAGCAAGAACCTGTGCAATCTCGCGCGGCTGCTTCCCGATCTTCTTTGCGATCCGCAGCGCGATCGATGTCGCAATATCACCGAATTCCGCATTCTGTGGAGGGCTCCAATCGATCGCACAATCTGTTCCATCCCCCTCCAGATGGAGGCACGTCTGTGCCGCTGTAGTGAGTGACTTGAACATGGGAGGTGAACAAAATTCCTACTCGGAATTTAGGCGAAGAATACCAGCGAAAAACGCACTATCTAGTTGAAGACAAAATTTGATCTTGCTCACAAGATTGTCTCATGTTTTGAACACAATATTGGCTCGGACTGGAGGACCCTCATTTTTCTGCCTTCGAGGCCTCCAAGCCTCATTGCCAATATGGCACAAATTGTGTTATAATAACTATGTGGCAAACTCCCATTTCCGAAGGTCGCTCGCAACGATCATGCTGCTCACAGCGTGTCTTGGCGCGAGTGAAGAAGTGCCCACGATGATTTCGATGGCCGCACGCAAAGGTGCGCTATGGACGAACGAGATTATGACTGCAGGTATCGTGAAACCTGTCCCCGCTCCACGCCCGAGTGCGATGCTCGGTCCGTATGTTGCGGCATTCCTTTCGCTGCCTCTCATCGAAACTTCGCACGCAGCATTCAGCGGCGTACTCTCCGGCACTGCCATCCTCTTCGAGGCACAGGGTGGTATTCGCGACGAGTCGTATGCGCTCCTCGAGGAACTCGGTCTCGCATTGCAGGTGAACCTCACGGATCAGCTCAACCGTGCACTCGACCGCCACATGGCACTCGATGCCTATCGGGAAGGGCTCATCGACGTGGCGACCAGAAGCCAAGAACATCTTGGTGAACTGGAAACGCGCAAGGACGACAGTGAGACAAAAGTGCGAGAGATTCGCAAACAATCATCGATCATCCAACGCGCCTTGAGTGATGCCCTCCGCGAGAAAGACTACGCAACAGCCGGCTCGCGCCAGGCGGAGCTCAGCGAAGTGCAGGGCGAACTCGCAATAGCGACATCGAACGACAAAGAAATCGGCAACATCATTCGACTCTTCGAAGATTCACTCGATATAGCAGCAGAGCGTCTCGCTGCGATCGATGCGAATCGCGAAGCGCTCATCGCGGGTGTCTCTGTCACCGATATTCCGGGTGCAGACGATCTCGGAGTGTTGCTGGATGCGCCGCGCCGCACGAGGCGCCCTAATCCGGAGGAAGTCTTTGGCCCAACACAACCGACGCGATAACCGTCTTCTCCCATGTTTTCCCTGTCCGCCCGGATTGTCGGAAGGGCCGTTTTCTGCTATACTAAAGAGAAACCACAAATACCATTTTCATGGCTTCCTCTACCGCAACGTCGGCAATCAACCACCCTCTTCTCGAGGCGATCGACGATCTCCTCGGCATCAACCGCCAAATCCTTGCCGCTGGCACGGAAGGCGATGACCTGACATCGGAGGATCGCGAGCTCATCAAGCACTACGAGGAGGGTTTGCAGAAGGTGCTCGACATCATTGCTCCTGCAGGCGTGCAGATTCGAACGAAGGACCTCATCGTGAACGACCTCTACGCCCGCACGCTCTACGTCTACAACTGGCCGAACTACATCTACCCGAACTGGCTGGCGCAGACGATCAACCTCGACGCAACGATCGACATCGCCCAGTTCATCTACCCGAGCTCGAACAAGGCGATTATGAAGATGCTCAAGAAGAAGGTTGCAGAACTTCGCTCTTCAATCCGCATGCTCGAACAACGCGGCATCGTCCGTGATCCAACGCTCGAAGCTGCCCTCCAGGACGCCGAAGAACTGCGCGATCTCCTCGCCCGCGGCCAGGAGAAACTCTTCCAGTTCGGCATGTACGTGACAATCTACGCTGAGGACGAAGAACGCCTGAAGAAGGTGCAGACCGACATCGAATCGCTCCTCGGTGGAAAGCTCGTCCTCACGAAGCCGACGTACTTCCAGATGGAGCACGGGTGGAACTCCACGCTCCCCCTCTGCCTCGACGAAGTGGAGATCAACCGCAACATGAACACGTCGCCGCTGGCGTCGAGCTTCCCGTTCTCGAGCTCCGACCTCACGTCGGACCACGGCGTGCTCTACGGGATCAACCGCCACAACGAATCGCTCGTCATCTTCGACCGCTTCGACCTCCCGAACGCCAACTGCAACCTCTTCGCGACCTCCGGTGCAGGTAAGTCGTTCACGGCGAAGCTCGAGATCCTGCGCTACCTGATGCTCGGGACCGAGGTACTCGTCGTCGACCCGGAAAACGAATACACGAACCTCTGCGAAGCCGTCGGCGGCTCATTCATCCCACTCTCGATCCAAAGCCCCTACCGCATTAATCCATTCGATCTCCCAAAGGCCGTTCGAGGCGAAGATGCGGCACCGGGCGAAATCCTCCGCGCATCGGCCATTAACCTCCACGGCCTCCTCCGCCTCATGCTCGGGCCAATCACCCCGGGCGAGGACGGCATCCTCGATAAGGCAATCATGGATGCGTACGCGCTCAAGGGCATTACCGTCACGACCGAGAACCCCGGCACGATTGAACCCCCGACCCTCCACGACCTCGTCGACGTGCTCCTCACGACCGAAGGTGGCGAAAACATGGCCCTAGTCCTCCAGAAGTACACACAAGGAAGCTTCGCCGGCCTCTTCGACAAGAAGACGAACGTCGAACTCGAGAACCAAATGATCGTCTTCCAGCTCCGCGACCTTGAGGAACAACTCCGTCCGATCGCGATCTACATCGTCCTCA